>JAEWIL010000032.1 GCA_023387085.1 Pseudomonadota bacterium
CCTGCCGATAGCGCCGCTGCCGCAAACCCTGCCGATGCGCCGCCGGCCTGGGCCGCCGCAATGCGGCGCCGCCAGATGGTGACGCATGGCGCGACTATCGGCGCACAGACCCTGAAGAGCGGCGACAGCCATGGCGCCGGCTCGGCACCAAACATCAGCGAAAAGGACTGATCTATCATGTTCAGAAGGCCCACCAATCATTATGGCCGCGCGCCCGAGCCGGTCACGCCCTACCAGCGCGCCGCGCAGGTCTGGGACGACCGCATCGGTTCTGCGCGCGTCCAGGCGAAGAACTGGCGGCTCGCCTTCTTCGGCTCGCTCCTGCTTTCGGGCGGTCTCGCCGGCGGCCTTATCTGGCATTCGGCGCGGGGTACGATCACACCCTGGGTTGTAGAGGTCGACAAGCTCGGCGAGGCCCGTGCCGTGGCCCCCGCCGACGAGGATTATCGGCCGACCGATCCGCAGACGGCATTCCACCTTGCGCGCTTCATCGAACATGTCCGCGCGGTCCCCGCCGATCCCATCGTGCTGCGCAAGGACTGGTTGTCGGCCTACGACTTCACAACCGCTGCCGGCGCACAGGCGCTGAACGACCATGCGCGGAACAACGATCCCTTTGCCGAGGTGGGCAAATTCCAGGTCGCGGTCGATGTGTCGAGCGTGATCCGCGCCTCAAAGGACAGCTTCCGTATCGCCTGGACCGAGCGCCGCTATCAGGACGGCAGCCTGATCGAAACTTCGCGGTGGTCGGCCATCCTCACCGTCACCCATGCGCCGCCGCGCACCCCCGACGCCCTCCGCCGCAATCCGCTCGGAGTCTTTGTGTCCGCTATCTCATGGTCGAAGGAGCTCAGCCAATGAAGGCCATTTCTCGTATCCCGCTGTTCATCGGCGTTGTTGCGCTCGGCGCAGCGTCGCCATCTTTCGCGGCCGAAAGCCGCGACCCGAAGGCGAATGTCGGGCGCGCCAATAACGCGGCGCGCGTGCAGCCCGATCGCGCGACCTTCCTAAACGCGATCCAGAAATATGCCTGGGCCGAGGGCGCCCTGTTCCAGGTCTATACGTCGCCGGGTCAGGTGACCGACATCGTTCTGCAGCAGGGCGAAGAACTTGTTGGACCCGGGCCCGTAGCCGCGGGAGATACGGTGCGCTGGATCATCGGTGACACGGTAAGCGGAAGCGGCGCCGCTCGCCGCGTCCATATTTTGGTGAAACCAACGCGGTCCGACATCATGACGAATATTGTCATCAACACGAGCCGTAGGACCTATCACATCGAGCTTCGCGCCACGCCCGCGACCTATATGGCATCGGTGTCCTGGTCGTACCCGGAACAGGAACTGATCGCGCTGCGCGCCGCTGAGGCGGAACGCGAGCGGGTCGCGCCCGTCGCGGCCGGTCTCGATCTTGCCGCGCTCAATTTCCGCTACAGCCTGTCAGGCGACAAGCCCGACTGGCGCCCGGTCCGCGTGTTCGATGATGGGCGGCAGATGTTCATCGAATTTGGTGAAGACATCGGAACCGGAAATATGCCGCCCCTGTTCGCCGTGGGCGCGAAAGGCGAAGCCGAGCTTCTCAATTACCGCGTCCATGGCCGCTTCATGATCGTCGACCGTCTGTTCGAGCGCGGCGAGCTGCGCATCGGCGCGGGCCGCGCCGCCCGCAAGGTCGTTATCGAACGCGCCGGCGGCGTACGGGGACGCTCGTGAGCGCGCCGGACCGTGAAGAGGAGGTGGGCGCGGAGCCCGCCGCCGCTCCCGCCCCCGGTGGGGATCCCTTCCGGCTCGGCGGCGAGCCGCCGCAAGTCATGCGACTGTCGCGCAAAGCACTCGCCATCATTGGCGGTGCGTCGGGGATCGCGATCGGCGCTGCGCTTCTCTATGCCCTGCAACCGATCAAGCCGAAGGTTGCCGAGAATCTCTACGACAGCGACCGGGCGAAAAAGTCCGAACTCGTGACGGGTGCGCCGGGCGATTATACCAAGATTCCGAAGCTGGGCGATCCGCTCCCCGGCGACCTCGGGCGACCGATTCTCGCCGCGCGCGAGAAGGGCGAGGCTGTGCCGGTGCCGCCGATCGGCGCTCCGCCCCCGCCCGGTCCGCGGGTCGCGGCTGCAGAGCAGGCGCGCGCCCGAGCGACGCAGGAGCGCGAAAGCGCGCGGTCGAGCCAGCTCTTCCTCGGCGGAGCGCCCGCAGTCGCGGCGCAGCCGCTGACCTTGGCCGACAGCGGGCCGCAGTCGGCGCCCGCCAATCCGCAAACAAGCTCGACGGCAACCGACAAGCGCAGGAGTTTCCTGAGCCCGAATGGCGTCCAGCCGGCGGAGAGCAAGGCGCGCCTCGTCGAGCCTAGCTCGCCGTATGTCATACAAGCGGGCAGCTTCATTCCGGCGGCCCTGATCACCGGCATCCGGTCCGATCTTCCGGGTCAAATCACTGCGCAGGTCACGCAAAATGTCTATGACAGTCCGACCGGGCGGATCCTGCTGATCCCGCAAGGGTCGCGCCTTGTGGGCGAGTATGACAGCGAGATCGCTGCAGGACAGAGCCGGGTGTTGCTCGCCTGGGACCGGCTGATCCTCCCGGGTGGGCGCTCGATCACCCTCGACCGTCTGCCGGGCGCCGACGGCTCGGGAATGGCGGGCCTCTCGGATCGCACAAACTATCATTGGGGCCATATGTTCAAGGCTGCGCTGATCTCGACGCTTCTTGGCGTCGGAGCCGAGCTTGGCGCCGGCGACGAAGATCGGCTTGTTCAGGCCGTGCGCGGCGGGGCGCAGGATAGCATCAACGAGACTGGTCGTGAGATCGTCGAGAGGCAGCTCCGGGTGCCGCCGACGATCACCATCCGGTCAGGGTTCGAGCTGCGGGTCCTCGTGACCCGCGATCTGGTCCTTGAGCCCATGGAAATACTGCGATGACAAGGTTGCGGCTGGGGCCGATCACCGAGGAGAAGCCGGTCAAGCTGACTCTCGAACTCTCTGGCGAGCTGATGCGGGACGTCGGTCTTTATGCGGAAATTCACGCGAAGCTGACCGGCCTTGCGGCGCCGTTGCCGGCGGAGCGCATCATCACCGCCATGATCGGCCGGTTCATCGCCAGTGACCGCGAATTCAGCAAGCAGCGAAGGAGGACGACCATATGATAAGAAGCGAAGCCCCCATCTACCTCGACACCGTCCTTCATCTTTCGGGTCTGTCCCGAGCGACCCTCTACCGCCAGGTCGCTGCCGGCGCCTTCCCGAAGCCGACGAAGCAAGGTCGTCGCAACGTCTGGGACGAAAGCGCAGTGGCGCGCTGGCTCCTCGATCCGGAACAGTATCGCGAACTGGCGACCGTGACCGATGGGGCGGACGCGCGGTAAATCGTTGCGGCCGCGGTTTCTTCACCGGCAAATCCGCGGTCGCAATCAACATCCTCGGGCCGGAGGGTCGGCGGGTACTAGGCTGCCATTTTCTTTGGTGCCTGCTGACGGGACAGAAATTCATCCAGTGCCGTCTTCCGCGAATTGCGATCAAGCGCGTAGGCGCGTTGTTTGAAGACTGTGCCTTCGAGCAGCGCAGCGATATATCCTGCGAGCGTGTCCGCCGCTACGATCAGGGTAGCATCCAGAACATGGATGTATTTGCTCGTGACCGAGCCCTTCGCGTGACCGAGAAGGGCGGCTATCGTGACCTCGGTAAAGCCCAGATCATTCCCGATGCTCGCGAAGCTGTGGCGCAGGATATGCGGAGTGATCCCTTCGAGCGGGGACCCGATAAAAATCTCGTTCCATTGATTGGGTAGCCCGCCGAATGCCGTATCTTCGCCGCGCGGACCCTGAAAGACGTAGGTGCCATTGTCCTCATTCTCCCGTGACTCCAGGAATTCGACAACGGGGAGCCCGATCGGGCGAACCGACCGGCCTTCCTTGCTGTCCGAGAGGCGCAGGCAGCTTCCGTCGATGTCGACGTCGCACCATTTCAGGTTGATGATCTCGCCGCGGCGGCAACCCGTCATCGCGATCTGGCGGATAATATCGACCGACTCGCGGTACCGCTCATTCTCGGAAGCGGCCTTGAGCATTCGGCCGAGGATCCGATACTCACCGTCGTTCAGACGCCGCGTGCGGACATTGTCCTTCGGCCGTTTGATGCCATGGGCGGGATTGCTGTCGATGACACCGAGGTCGACGGCATAGGTGAGTATCCCACCAATCAAGCCGAGCGTGCGGGCCGCTGTACCCGGGCCGCCCCGCACATTCGCGCGGCCGCGAAGCTTGTCCGTCTTGATGAACGCCCTGGTCTTGCCCGCCATGATGTCGCGCATGACCTTCGTGAGGATCGCCTTGGTGAGGTCCTTGACCCGTCGAGTTCCAAGCAAGGGAATAACGTGCCGTTCGATACGACCGAGATCGATATCGACGGTAGATTGCTTCTTGGGGCGACCACCTTTGCCGAGAATGAGACCGTTCCTGAGATCATCCATGTAGAGCTCGCAGAGCTCTTTCATCGACATGGCCTTATTGAACTCCGCCCTCTCTTCCGCCGGGTCGTCACCCTGAGCGACGCGGCCGAGCTGAGCCTTGGCCTCGCGCCGGGCCGTCTCCGGCGTCCATATGCCATGAAGACCGATGGTATAGCGGCGCGATCGTCCATCGGCTCGGTACTGGATCAGATAGCTGCGCTTCCCCGTCGGAAAAATCCGGAGCCCGAAGCCGGGAAGCTCATCGTCCCAGAGGACATAATCTTTCGATTCTGCTATGGCAGTCTCGACAATGCGCTTGGTCAGTTTGACCACGGGCCATCTCCAATTTGACCCTCATTTCACGTAAGCACCACGTAAGCACGCGGGAGAAAATCGGGGCGTAATCAAGGTTACGCCAGCGGAAACGGCCAAAGCAAGAAAATGACAGTAAGGTAGTGACTTTGGTAAGAAAAACTTGCTATAGCGTTCTCTGGCGTAACGAAGTAAGTACCCCCTCCGAAGGCAGAGGCCAGGGGTTCGAATCCCTTCGGGTGCGCCATTTCTCATTATATTTCCATCGTTCGGTGGCGATATGGCGATGAGCCCCCTGCGCGGGCTCTTCCGTAGGCGGGTCTTTGAAATCCACGCTGCCGGGGCCAACCTGTCCGATCGCGAACAGAATCGACGGCCGTCTGCGCCATCATTCCAACATTGGAGGTCTTTCCGGAGAGCATTGAAGCCGCGCCGCTGCCGTTCATTGAAATTTCATCGCGCATGTGGCATCGCGTTCGCATGCGGGCCGGGCCCCTCTGGCGAACGTTCCTTGGGCGTTCGTGATGTCGGACCGCATCGAGCATGCTCGATGCAGGTCCATTTTCATTTTCGTTCATAGACCTGCTCGTGCTGCTCGTTGGATCGATCAACGAGGATGGATATGTTCGAACAGCAATCTCTTCGCCGGACCGCCGCCGCCCAGGGCGCCGCGTTCGATGCGGGCCTGAAGCGCCACATGCTGCGGGTCTATAATTATATGGCCTCCGGTGTTCTGCTGACCGGTATCGTTGCGATGCTCGTCGCGTCGACGCCGGCGCTTTACCAGCCGATCTTCGGAACGCCGCTCAAATGGGTGGTGATGCTGGCGCCGCTTGCCTTCGTCTTTCTGCTTTCCTTCCGGATCGAGAAGATGTCGGCCGCGACCGCGCAGACGGTGTTCTGGGTCTTTTCGGGCCTGATGGGCCTGTCGCTCGCGTCGGTGTTTCTGGTGTTTACGGGCGCCAGCATCGCGCAGACCTTTTTCGTCACGGCGATCATGTTCCTGTCGATGAGTCTCTACGGCTATACGACCGGGCGCGACCTATCGAAGGCAGGCAGTTTCCTGATCATGGGCCTGGTCGGCGTCGTGATCGCCAGCCTGGTCAATCTGTTCCTGCAGTCGAGCGCGCTGCAGCTGGTCGTGTCGATCGTCGGCGTCATCGTCTTCACAGGGCTGACCGCGTGGGACACGCAGAACATCAAATCGCAATATGCCGCGCATCACGGGCACGAGACCAACAGCAAGCTTGCCGTGTTCGGCGCGCTGTCGCTGTATCTCAATTTCGTCAACCTGTTTCAGATGCTGCTGACCCTCATGGGGCAGCGCGAGGAATAAACTCTCCCTAGCGGCCGGCGCCTCAAGCTCCGGCCGCGCCTTTCTATTGCCTTGTTCGACGACCTGCTTTCCAGGGGGGTCGACGACTAGCGATGCCGCGCCTTCCAAGCGCGCACCGCCGCCAGCGTCTTTTCGATGTGGGCCTGCGGGCTACTGTCGGTGTAGCTCAGCAGGATGGTCCCGTCGGGTGCGATGACGAACGAGGTGCGGTTGGAGATCGGCGGCTGTCCCGGGCGTTTGAGCAGCGTGTCATAGGTCGCGGCGACCTTGGCGCCCGGATCGGCGGCAACGGCGAATTTGTCGCGGCATTCCGATCTGGAAAATTCGGCGACGCGATCGATATTGCCCGCGGTCACGCCGATGACGCGCGCGCCCATCCGGTTGAAGTCGCTCGTCGCTTCGGCGAACAGATGGGCTTCGATCGTGCAGCCGGGGGTAAAGGCGGCGGGGAAGAAATAGAGCACGACCGGCCCCTTCTTCAGACTTTGCTTCAACGACAGGCCGAAGGGCTTGCCGCCCTGCGCGGCGTTCAGGGTGAAATCGGGCGCTTTGGCGCCCTTCTGCAGCGCGGCTTCTCCCCCGGTCGGAACGAGAGCGAGCAACAGGGCGGCGCCGAGCGCCATCGCAAACCTGTGTCGGATATTCATCGGACGTCCTCCATCGCGATAGGCGTCGCGCCGTGGCATGAACGCGCGGCTGGGCCAGAATGGTGAAAAACGACGCCGTCGTCTACCGGCTATTCGCACGCCTGCCGGTGTCGGGCTGGCCAGACTGCCCCGGTCAGTGGCTAAGCCATTGATTTTTCTGGTGACCCCTACGGGAATCGAACCCGTGTTTCAGCCGTGAGAGGGCCGCGTCCTGACCGCTAGACGAAGGGGCCTTGTGATCGGATAGTCCGACATCGGCGAGCCGATCGCTCGCTCCACCGTGGTGACCCCTACGGGACTCGAACCCGTGTTTTCGCCGTGAAAGGGCGACGTCCTAGACCGCTAGACGAAGGGGCCGTCAAATCGGTGAAGCGGCGCCTTAGACGGGCGTTTCCGCGCGGTCAAGCGCAGGGGCGAAAATAGTGGAATGTGCCGCGCGTACCGGAGCCTGGTCGGCAACCTAGTCGGCCCATGCCGCATCCTCAAGATGGAGTTCGGCCGCCGGGCGGCTGCCCCAATCGTCGCGTTTTGCGCGCCCCGCGAGCCACAGCTTGCGCCCGCGCGCGTTCAGCAGCGATTGACCGAACTCGGTCGCGGCGCTGCGGAACGCAATCGCCTTGAAGCGCGCGCCATCGTCGCCTGATACGATCAGGCGGACATGGTCGGTCCCGACGATCCCCGATTCGACGATCCGCACCGGTCCCGTCGCGACGCGCGGTGCGGGCCAGCCGGCGCCATAGGGGCCGGCGCTCTCGATCGCCTCGCACCACAGCGGATTGATCCCGCGCGGCGCGAGTACCGCGTCGATCAGCAGCGACTTGTCGCCGCTCGCGCGCTCGACGTCCGCTGCCAGCCGGTCGTTGAGGAAGGCACCCAGCGCGTCAACCTTGTCTTTCGCGACGGTCAGCCCCGCCGCCATCGCGTGGCCGCCGCCCGCGACGAGCAGCCCCGTCTCCTTTGCGGCAAGGATCGCGGCGCCAAGGTCGACGCCACTGATCGAGCGCCCCGATCCCTTACCGACGCCGTCCCCGTCCACCGCGATGACGATCGCGGGGCGGTGCAATTTCTCTTTCAGGCGCCCCGCGACGATCCCGATCACGCCGGGATGCCAGCCCTCGCCCGCGACGATCGCGACCGGCGCGTTGCCGCAGGCGAGGCTCGCCGCGACCGCCTCGTCGAGGACCGCGGCTTCGATCGCGCGCCGTTCCTCGTTCAGCCGGTTGAGTTCGAGCGCGATGTCGGCGGCCTCCTGCGGGTCGCTGGTCGTCAGCAGCCGCACGCCGAGGTCGGACTTGCCGACACGCCCGCCGGCATTGATCCGCGGCCCGAGCGCGAAGCCCATGTCGCTCGCGGTCGGCGGCTTGGTCAGCCGTGCGGCGTCCATCAGCGCCGCCATGCCGATGTTACCCCGCCTTGCCATCACTTTCAGGCCCTGCGTCACCAGCGCGCGGTTGAAGCCGGTCAGCCGCGCGACGTCGGCGACGGTGCCGAGCGCGACAAGGTCGAGCAGCTCGATCATCGAGGGTTCGGGCCGGTCGCCGAACCAGCCCCGCGCGCGAAGCGTGCGAAGCAATGCGGCGCCGAGCAGGAAGGCGACGCCGACCGCCGCGAGATTGCCATGGATCGCGGCGTCGGCTTCTTCGTCGAGGCGATTGGGGTTCACGACCGCGAAGGCCTCTGGCAGCGTCGTCGCGCACTGGTGGTGATCGACGACGATCACTTCGACCCCCGCGGCCTTGGCTTCGGCGATCGCATCGAACGCCTGCGCGCCGCAATCGACGGTGACAACCAGCTTCGATCCGGCCTCGCCGATCTTGACCAGCGCGGCGCCCGAGGGGCCATAGCCCTCCATCAAGCGGTCGGGGATATAGGCGCCGACAGGGACGTCGAGCGCGCGGAGGAGGCGGACGAGCAGCGCCGCCGACGTCGCGCCATCGACATCATAGTCGCCGAAGATCGTCACCGCCTCCTTGCGCTCGACGGCATCGGCCAGCCGCGCCGCGGCGGTATCCATGTCGCGGAACAGGGAGGGATCGGGCATGAAGCCACGCAGCGTCGGCGTGCGCTGGCGCTCGATATCGTCGCGCTCGACGCCGCGCGCGAGCAGCAGCTGGGTGACGAGATCGTCGGGCGCGAGACTTTCGCCGCCCATCTCCGCGCTGGTCCGGCGCCAGTGCCACGGCTGGCCAAGGATCGAACGCGTGATTCCGAGCGCCGTATCGATCATCGCCGTGCTCCGACATTGAGAATGCGCATCCGCAAATCCTTCGCGGTGTCGAGCGGAATCGCCGGAATCGCGTGGGCGCCGAGCGCGCTGCCGCCGGGCACGCCGAAAACAAGCGTCGCGAGGCCGAGCGGGCGGAGGATGAAGTCGGTCTTGAGGTCGACGCTCTGCACCGAGGCATGCGGAAGCAGCGTCGTTCGCGGCTTCCAGAAGCCGCTGCGGATCGCCACCATGTCGCCGACGTCGATCCACTGATGGAAACGCGCGCCGATCAGCGCGAACGCCGCGATCAGAACGGCCGCGACGACCGCGATCCAACCGACCGGCTGCCCGAGGAACACCGCCACGCTGCCGCCGAGCGCCGAGCAGGCCGCGCCGACAAGGCCGCCGAGCGCGACGATATGATGGCTGTGCGACCAATGCCGGCCGGGCTCCGGTCGCTCAATCGCCACCTCGCCCAGTACCGGGTCGATCTCCGCGAGCCGGCCGAAGGGAACGACCTGATGGTCCTTTTCCTTCTCGCCGTCGCTCGCCAAACTTTGCAGCCGCAGTTCGTGCCAGCCGAAGCGCTGGCGCAGCCAGCCGGTGACGAGAATGGCCGCCTGCACACGCTTTACCGGCACCGCGACATCGGTGCGGGTGGTCAGCCCGCGCGTGCGGCGCAGCGCGCGCGGTTCGCGCGTCAGGCGGAAATTCCAGTTGGCGAAAACCATTGTCGCAATGCCGCTCGCGAAGCCGATGAAGGCAAGCGAAATTACGGCGCCGAGCCCGGCGATCCAGCGGTGCGCGACCAGCCAGTTGTCGACGCCATAGCGTTCGGCGACGTCGAACCAGTCGACGGGGTTGAAGATGTTGAAATCGAACGGCAGCAGATTGTCGAAGAACTGCATGCTCGCGCCCACGATTGCCAGCGCGGCAAGCGAGAAGTTGAACAGGCCGGCGACGAGCAGCCGGCGCGGTCCCATCGCGAAGAGCAGCCGGTCCTCGACGACGGCCGCCGCTTCGGAGGCGTCGGCGGCGGGCGCGGCGGCCGGTTCGCTGCGATGCGCGCGGATCGTCGTGCGCAACGCTTCCGCCGCGTCCAGTCCGATCGCGTCGAGGTTCGCGTCATTCTCCTTGCCGCCGCCCGCGCCGGTTTCGAACCCGACCTTGGCAATGCCGAGCGCGCGCGCGACGAGGCCCTGTTCGATGCCGACGTCCTGGATGCGGTCGAAGGGAATGGTGCGATGCTGGCGCGACAGGACGCCGCTTTCGATGACGATTTCGTCGGCCCCGACCAGGAAGCGGAAGCGCAGCCAGTGCAGCCAGGCAAAAACGAGCGAGACGAGCAGAAAAACCAGCAGCGCCGGGACGACATAGGCCCATTTCCCGGCGATCCCGATTGCCGCGAGCGCGGGCAGAAAATTGAGCGTGCGCGGGCCCAGCTTGACGATCGACAGCGCGAGCGTCGCGGGGTGCAGCCGCTGCCAACCGGCTTCGACGTCGGCCCCGCTCATGCGAAGTCGGTCTGGATATGGCGGCGGATCGTCTCGCGCATCGCGGCGGCGAGGTCGGCGCGGAGGCCGGGTAGCGTCACCATGCTGTTGTGGGTGCCCGAGGTGTGGACGACGAGGTGCGACAGGCCGAACCAGCGTTCGACCGGCCCCTGCCCGACATCGATATGCTGGACGCGCACGAAGGGCACGATCGTATCGGTGCGGAACAGCCAGCCGCGCGCGACGCGGAGTTGCCCCTCGCCGATCTTGTATCCCCAACGCGACACGCGCCGGGCCGGAACGACGACGACCGCGATGATCGCGAGCAGCCACGATGCGACGGTGAGCAGCCCGAACGGCCCCTCGATCTGCGGCATCACCAGAAAATCGACCAGCGTCGCGCCGATCGCGACCGGCAAGATGGTGAGCGCGATCGATGCGCGGACCACATGCGCATAGGCCGGGTCGACCGGATCGAGGCCTTCGCTCGCGTTGAGCGCGTCGTGCGCGAAAGGATCGGTCGGCGATGCGTCGGTGTCGGTCATGGTCCTTCGTTAGTCGCTCGGGGCCTCACGGCACAACCACATTGAAGCGCGGGTCGGCCGGCGGGTGGAGCGCGAACCAGGACAGGAAGGCCATCGTGTCGCCATCGATCCTGATCGCGCCCGACTGGAGCAGCGCGGGAAACTGCGCTTGCCCCAGCATCACATCGTCGAGCGTTCGCCGGTCAATGGTGATCTTCGCCGTCGGCGCCGCGTCGGTCACGCCATAGCGCGGGAATTCGACCCCGCCGCCGACGACCACGGACACCGCCTCCTTGCTGTCGGGCAGCACGAACTGGAACGTCCCCTTCAGCGCCGCACCCTTCGCGGCGTCAAAGCGCGTCGCGAGCGCGTCGAAGAAGACCGCGGTCGGGATCGCGCTGACAAAGCTGCGGCTCTGCCCGTTGCTTGTCCCCGCCGCGACCTCGGTGCCGCGCAGGCTGGCAGCGGCGGCGAGATAATAGTTTCGCCACGCGCCCGACTCGGCCTGATAGCCGAGCTGGTCATAGGCCGACGCAAGCGCCGCGCGCGCCGCCTTGTTATCGGGCTGCGCGAAGACGAGCTTGTTCAAAAGCTCGGCGGCCCAGCGATAGTCCCCCGCGGCGATCGCCGCCTGGCCCGCCGCGAGCAACTTGTCGGGCCCGCCGGCGAGCGCGACATATTTGGGCGCCGACTGCTCGGGCGGCAGCGGGTTGAAATTCGCGGGATTGCCATCCCACCAGCCGAAATATCGTTGATAGGTGGCCTTCATGTCGTGGTTGAGCGTGCCATAATAGCCGCGCGTCGAAAAATCGCTGGCCTGCACCGGTGCCTCCGCGGTCTGATCGGCGAGTTCGTGCAAGGTCGCGCCGCGGTTCGCGAGGAACAGCGTGCGGTCGTGAACATAGCGATAGGCATCGCGCTGGTTCGCGAGCAGCGCGCTCACCTCGCCCTTGCCCCATGTCGGCCAGTGATGCGATCCCATCGCCACCTCGGCGCTGTCGCCCCATTTCAGCAGCATCGCGTCGATCACCTTCGACCAGCGCAGCGCATCGCGCACCTGCGCGCCGCGCAGCGTCAGGATATTGTGGAGGTTGTGCGTCACCACCTCGGTCGTGTGCAGCGCCTTGTACGCGGGGATGTAAAAGACGAACTCAGCGGGCGCCTCGGTCCCGCCCGCGTCCATGAAGTCGAACGCCAGCCCGTCGATCGTCAGCGTGCCGCCCTTTTCGCCGAGCGTCTCGGTCGGCTCCATATAGCCGATCGTCCCCGACGACAGCTTCGGCCCCAGCCCGGTATCGACCTGTCCGCGTGCGCCCGGCGGCAGGATCGCGCCGAACATATAGAGCGCGCGCCGGCCCATCGCGGCGCCGGCAAGGACATTTTCCGACGTCGCTTCTTCCGAAAAACCGTGCGGCGCGATGATGCGGACCTTGCCGGCCTTCACGTCCGCCGCGTTGACGATCCCGCCAACGCCGCCGAAATGGTCGCTGTGGCTGTGGCTGAAGATTACCGCCTTGATCGGCCGTTTGCTCTCTTTCGCGCCGACCGTTGCCTCGAACAGCTTCCAGCCCGCCGCCGCGGTCTCCTCGGACAGCAGCGGATCGACGACGATCCAGCCGCTCTTGCCGCGGATGATCGTCATCACCGAAATATCATAGCCGCGAATCTGCCAGATATTGCCCGGCACCACTTCGAACAGCCCGTGCACCGCATCGAGTCGCGCCTGCCGCCACAGCGACGGGTTCACCGTGTCGGGCGCCCTGGCTTCGTTCAGGAACGCATAGGGGCGCCGGTCCCACACCGGCTTGCCGTCCTTGCCGGGGATCAGACCGTCGGGGATCTCGGCGAGCTTGCCGCGCAAGGCATTGGCTTCGTCGCGCGGGTCGTCCAGCGGGAGGCGCTTCGCCAGTTCGGCCTGCGCGGTGCGCGTCGCATCGCTCGCATCGTCCTGCGCGAGCGCGGCAAACGGCAGGCAGCCGGCAAGCAGCAGCGTGGTCAGTCGGCGCATGATCATCTCCCCCTCGTTTCGGGGCAGCTTGCGCCGCGCGCCGGCCCTTGGCAAGCATCGCTGATGGACGGCGCACCGCAGCTTGCGATCATATGGCACAGCCGCACGGGCGGCAGCGAAGCGCTCGCGCGCGCGGCGGCCGAAGACGCGCCCGCCGCGATGCTGGTCGCCGCTGAAAAGGTCACCCCGGCCATGCTGCAAGCCGCCGCCGGCTATCTCTTTGTCGGCCCCGAAAATCTCGCCGCGTTGTCCGGGGCGATGAAGGAGATGTTCGACCGCTGCTATTATCCGTGCCTCGGCAAGCTCGAGGGGCGCCCCTATGCGACGATCGTCTGCGCGGGCTCCGACGGCGAGAACGCCCAGCGCCAGCTCGACCGCATCGCGACCGGCTGGCGGCTCAAGCGCGTCGCCGATCCGCTGATCGTGAACACCGCCGCGCAGACGCCCGAGGCGATCCTCGCGCCCAAGACGATTCCTGCGGATCGCCTCGCCGAAGCGCGCGAGCTTGGAGCCGCGCTTGCCGAAGGCATGGCCGCAGGGGTTTTCTGAAGATGATCGATCGCTCCGCCTAGCGGATGGGGAGCGGACGTCGCTTTACCGCCTTCCGTCATCCCTTGACGCGGGATCCCGCTTTTCTCTGCGAATGGACGGCTCTCGATCTCAAGCGCGACGCCGGATCAGGCCCGGGGCGACGAAGAAAGGTCCGCAATCGGTCGAAAGCCGACGACCAGGAAAGCATTGCGCGCGCCGCTCTCCCGCCCCACGTTCTGCCCATGCATCTCCCTGCCCCCTTTGCCGACTGGTTCGCCGCGCGCGGGTGGCGGCTGCGGCGGCATCAGGCCGATATGCTCGCGGCGGGGGCACGCGGCGAGCATGCGCTGCTTGTTGCCGCAACGGGCGCCGGCAAGACGCTCTCCGGATTCCTGCCGACGCTCGTGGACCTCTATGAGCATCCGTCCGAGCGGCTGCACACGCTCTATGTCTCGCCGCTGAAGGCGCTCGCCGCCGACGTCGAGCGCAATCTTCTGGGCCCGATCGCCGAGATGCAGCTCGATATCAGCGTCGAGAGCCGCAGCGGCGATACATCGTCCGACAAGAAGGCACGGCAGCGCGCGAAGCCGCCGAACATATTGCTGACGACGCCCGAATCGCTCTCGCTGCTGCTGTCCTATCCCGACAGTTTCACGTTGTTCGCCGACCTCAAGACCGTGGTCATCGACGAAATCCACGCCTTTGCGCCGGGCAAGCGGGGCGATTTGCTGAGCCTCGCGATGACGCGACTCCAGGCAATCGCTCCCGGCCTGCGGCGCGTCGGCCTGTCGGCGACGATCGCCGACCCCGAGCAATATGCGGCGTGGCTGGCGCCGGATGCCGATGCGGAGGCCGTGACGATCGTCGAGGGCGAAGCCGGCGCCGAGCCCGACATCCGGATCCTGCTGCCCGAGGGTGCGGTGCCGTGGGCGGGCCATTCGGGGCGTTATGCGGTCCACCAGGTGATGGAGCAGATCGCGAAGAACCGCACGACGATCATCTTCTGCAACACGCGCGGGCTCGCGGAGCTGATCTTTCAGGAACTGTGGAAGGTCAACGACCTGTCGCTGCCGATCGCGATCCACCACGGCAGCCTCGACCGCGAGGCGCGCCACCGCGCCGAAACCGCGATGGCCGAGGGGCGGCTGCGTGGGCTGGTCGCGACCGCTAGCCTCGATCTCGGGCTCGACTGGGGCGACGTCGACTGCGTGATCCAGATGGGCGCGCCCAAGGGCTCGTCGCGGCTGCTGCAGCGCATCGGCCGCGCCAACCACCGGCTCGACGAGCCGAGCCGCGCGCTGATCGTGCCCGGCAACCGCTTCGAATATCTCGAAGCCCGCGCTGCGCTCGATGCCGTCGAGGCGGGCGAGCGCGACGCCGACCGCTTCCGCCCCGGCGCGCTCGATGTCCTCGCGCAGCATGTGATGGCGCTCGCCTGCGCGGCGCCGTTCGAGGAAAGCGAACTGCTCGCCGAAATTCGCACCGCGGCGCCCTATCGCTGGATCGATGCCGCCCTCTTCGCGCGGCTGCTCGGTTTCGTGCGCGACGGCGGCTATGCGCTCAAAAGCTATGACCGTTTCCGGCGCCTTGCTCCCGACGGGCAGGGCCGCTGGCGGATCGCACACCCGAGGCTGGCAGCGCAGCACCGGCTCAACGCCGGAATCATCGTCGAGGCGCCGATGGCCGATGTGCGGTTCAGGAACGGCCGGCGGCTGGGGAAGGTCGAGGAATATTTCGCGAGCACGCTGACTCCGGGCGACACCTTCGCCTTCGCCGGCCTGAGCCTCGAGGTCGAGGCGATCCGCGACACCGACCTGATCGTCCGCGCGACGACGAGGCCCGCGCGCATCCCGAGCTATATGGGCGCGCGCCTCGCGATTTCGACGCGGCTCGCCGACCGGGTGCGCAATTTTCTCGCCGATCCGGCGAGCTGGCAACGCTTTCCCGAAGATGTCCGTTTCTGGCTGGAGATGCAGGCGCTGCGCTCGGCCCTGCCGAAGCCGGGCGAGCTGCTCGTCGAGACCTTCCCGCACGAAGGCCATCATTATCTCGTCTGCTACCCGTTCGAGGGGTGGAACGCGCATCAGTCGCTGGGCATGCTGATCACCAAGCGGATGGAGCGCGCGGGGCTGCAGCCGCTCGGCTTCGTCGCGTCGGATTATGCCATCGCGACCTGGTCGCTGCGGCCCATCGTCCATCCGCAGAACCTGTTCGATGCCGAAATCCTGTCCGAAGAATTCGTCGAATGGGTCGAGAACTCCCACCTTTTGAAGCGCGCTTTTCGCGAGGTGGCGGTGATCGGCGGGCTGATCGAGCGCCAGCATCCGGGCAAACGCAAGAGCGGCAAGCAGGTGACCTTTTCGACCGACCTGATCTTCGACGTACTCCGGAAATACGAGCCCGATCATCTGCTGCTCGAAGCGGCGTGGGCCGATGCGCGCGAGCGGCTGACCGATGTCGCGCGGCTTGGCGACCTGCTCGACCGCGCCGCGGGGACGATGGTGCATGTCGCGCTCGAGCGGATCAGCCCGCTCGCGATCCCGGTGCTGGTGCTGATCGGGCGCGAAAATGTCGCCGCCGCCGACCTCGACGACGCGCTGCTCGGCGAACTCGCCGACGCGCTTGCCAAAGCGGCGATGGCGCCCTGATCCGGTCCCGCCGGGCATCGCTTGCCGGGCAGAAGGAGGAAGCGTAGACTGGCGGCAAATATAATGAGGATGCCGGCCATGATCCACGCCACCAAGTCATCCATCGCATCGGTACTGCTGATTGCGGCGCCGATGCTGTCCGGCGCGGCCGAACCGCCCGCCGCCACCCCGCCACCACCCGCGGCGCAAGTGCCGGCCGCCGAGACATTGACTCCGCCCGTCCTCGTCACGCCCTATATCCAGCCGTTCGACCTTGACGCAACGCGGCGGATGGCGGTCAACGTCATGGTCGGCGGACAGGGTCCCTTCTCCTTTCTGGTCGATACAGGGGCCGAACGCACCGTCATTGCGCGCGAACTCGCCGAGCGGCTGGGGCTCGCCGAAGGCATGAAGCTCAAGATGGCGACGATCGGCGGATCGGCGGTCGTGCCGAGCTATCGCGTCGCGGCGGTCGAAATGGCGAACCTGCGCCTCGCCGCTATCGATGCACCGGCGCTGCTCGGTCGCCATCTCGGCGCGGCGGGACTGATCGGCGTCGACATGCTCGAACAGCGGCGTGTGCTGATCGATTTCCGCAAGGAAAGCATGCAGATCCTCGAAACGCGCAAGCGCGCGGCGCCGATCATCCGCGATGACGATGCCATCGTCGTCACCGCGCGCAATTCGGCGGGGCGGCTGATTCTGTCCGACGCGCGGATCGACGGCAAGCGCATCGACGTCATCGTCGATACCGGCGCGCAGACGAGCGTCGGCAACCTCGCGCTGCAAAGGATGGTCGCGAGCCGGCGGGCCAACCGGCTGCCGTTCATGCCGTCGACGCTCGATGCGGTGACCGGCGAAGCGGTGCCGGCGCTGCGGACCGCGATCAAGCGCATCAATATCAACGGCCTCGATGTAAACAATCTGCCGGTCAGTTTCGCCGACAGCCAGGCGTTTCGCGCGCTCGGGCTCGGCGAGCGTCCGGCGCTGCTCCTCGGCATGGACGGCCTCGCGTTGTTCGACCGGGTCGAGATCGATTTTCCGAACCGTCGCGTTGTCTTCGACCTGCCGAGCGGCGCGAGCCGCGAGACCGGGCAACGTTTCGCCGCAAACATGACGGTTCGCGGTAGCTAAGCGGCGAGACTGCCGCCATAGCAGGTGGATGTCCGGCGCGGCCACCTTTGACTTTGCGGGCGAGCGATTCCAGATGCTCGCCGACCGCGCGCTGTTCTGGCCTGCGCAGGGCGCGCTGATCGTCGCCGACCTGCATCTCGAAAAGGCGAGCTGGTATGCGGCGCACGGCCAGCCGCTGCCGCCCTATGACAGTCACGACACGCTCGATCGACTCGCGCGCCTTGCCCCCGCAACCGGCGCGCGCGCGATCTGGTGCCTCGGCGACAGCTTCCACGACCGCAACGCCGCCGCGCGCATCGCGCCCGCCGTTGTCGAACGATTGGCGCGGCAGGCGGCGGAGACGCGGCTGGTCTGGATAGCGGGCAATCATGACGGGCTGACCTCCGGCGCGTGGGGCGGCGATGTCGTCGACGAACTTGCCGTTGGCGGCATCGTCTTTCGCCATCAAAGCATGGCGCGCGAGGCGCGGCCCGAAATATCGGGACATTTCCATCCCAAGCTGCGCCTCAATCTGCGCGGGCGCGGCGTGGCGCGGCCCTGCTTCGCGGGCGACGGGCAACGCCTGATCCTGCCCGCTTTTGGAAGCCTCACCGGCGGGCTGGATGTCGGCCATCCTGCGCTCGCCGCGAATTTTTCCGGACCCTATCGGGCGATGCTGGTGGCGCAGGGTCGGCTGCTGTCGATCGCCTGCGGCGAGGCGGCGAGCGATGACGCTACGGCAAGCCGGACCGTCTCCGCGGCTACAGGCTGATTGCCGCCGCGCGGGCTTGGCCCGGTCTGTGACCAAAAAGCATCACCCCGCAAAAAATGACCAAAAAGCAAGGCGTACGCTGGAAGCCTGGCGCGCTTTTTGGTTATCCTCCGACCGCAACGAAAAAAATCATAAGTTGTGAGAGGAGTGCCCACCATGAAATCATCCCTTCCTGCTGCCCGCTTTTTGCGGAGCAGCGCACTTGGCGTCTCGATCGTCGTAGCCGCCGTTTCGGCTCCGGCCTTCGCGCAGGATGCAAGCGACACCGCCACCGGCGATGACGGCAGCAACAGCGAGATCGTCGTCACCGCGCAGGGCCGCGCCCAGCGGCTCGCCGACGTCCCCGTCGCGATTTCGGCGGTCAGCGCCGAAACGCTGCAGAACAGCGGCGCGAACGACATCCGCCAGCTCAATCAGGTCGCGCCGTCGCTGCTCGTCTCGTCGACGGGCTCCGAAGCCAATGGCTCGGCGCGTATCCGCGGCATCGGCACCGTCGGCGATAACCCCGGCCTCGAAAGCTCGGTCCCGGTCTTCATCGACGGCGTCTATCGCTCGCGCTCGGGCATCGGCCTCAACGAACTCGGCGAACTCGACCGCATCGAGGTTCAGCGCGGTCCGCAGGGTACGCTCGGCGGCCGCAACTCGTCGGCGGGCCTGATCAGCATCTATTCGAAAAAGCCCGAATTCACCTTCGGTGGCTCGGGCGAGATCACCTATGGCAATTACGACTATTGGCGGCTCGCCGGCAGCGTAACCGGGCCGATCAGCGACACGCTCGCCGCGCGCCTCGACGGCGTCTGGGTGAAGCGCGACGGTTTTTACAAGGACACGACGAACAACGTCGACGTGAACAACCGCGACCGCTATTTCCTGCGCGGCCAGCTGCTTTTCGAGCCCACCGACGCGCTGTCGGTCCGCCTGATCGCCGACTATACCTATCGCGACGAGCGTTGCTGCGGAGCGATCTATGTCGGCAGCGCCGTCAATCCCTATGTCGGCAATCTCAACAATCCCAGCCCGACGGGCGCCGCGACCGCGACGACCAACAATATCGTCAAGGTGCTGACCGACCTCGGCCAGCCGCTCTCGGCGTTCAACCAGGGCTATGACCGCAACCTCTCGGTCAGCGCGGGCCGCAGCTTCGCCGGCAAGACCAAGGATTACGGCTTCTCGGGCCAGATCGACTATGATTTCGGCGGCGCGAAGCTGACCTCGATCACCGGCTATCGCGAATATCGCTCCGGGCAGGCCGGCGACCTCGACTATGGCGCGGTCGACATCCTCTATCGCGCCGACGACAAGGACGCCTATCGCCAGTTCCACACCTTCACGCAGGAGCTTCGCTTGCAGGGCGAAGCTTTCGACGGCAAGCTCGACTGGCTCGTCGGCGGTTTCTACGCGAACGAAAAGCTCACGGTGCGCGACAATCTGCGCTTCGGTGACGACTATGGCCGGTTCGCAACCTGTCGCTTGATTTCAGGCGGTGGCCTTGCAGGGCTCTACTCACCGACGTCGCCGGGCTGCGTTGCAGCGCGTCCCGCAGTATTCGGGGCGGCTTCCCCGGCGATCTATGCTGCGCTCGATCAGCTCGACGGGATCGCCGACAAAGGCAGCATCAACGATCGCTATCGCCAGAACGATACCAACTGGGCACTGTTCACGCACAATATCTTTCATATCACGGACAAGCTCAATCTGACGTTGGGGGTGCGCTACACCCACGATAAGAAGAAATTCGCAGCGTCGTTCACGAACGACAACCAAGCATGCGTGAACATCCAGAATCTGGTCGGAGGTTTCCTGACAACTCCTGCGCTGGCTGCGGTTTCCGGGGGATTGATCGGCTTGGCATGCCAGGGGAATTCGACTGCGGAACTCGATGGGGTGTCGATCAACGACCGACGCAGCGAAGACGAATGGACCGGCACGGCGATCCTTTCATATAAGCCGGTCGACGACCTGATGGTCTATGCGAGCTATGCCCGTGGCTATAAGGCAGGCGGCTTCAACCTCGACCGTTCGGCGCTGAAATCGCCGATCCGGTCCTTCGCTTCGGTGGGCGGTGCACAATCGCTGGTCGGCAACCTGCAGTTCGATCCGGAAACGGTGAACAGCTACGAACTGGGCGCGAAATATTCGACGGGTCCGTTCAGCGCCGGCCTGACCTTCTTCCGGTCGGACTTCAGCAGCTTCCAGCTGAACACGTTCAACGGCACCGTCTTCCTCGTGCAGAATATCAACGGCTGCTCCAGCGATCTCGGCGGCGCCGACCGCGACCAGAGCAAGTTCGTCGATTCGACGACGGGCTTGCCGCTTCCCGGTGCACCGGCGAACACGGTACCATCGACGCCGACCTCGTCAGCATCGACCACCGGCGCCTGTCCGTCGGGTGACGTGGGTTATGGCGTCCGGTCGGAAGGCTTCGAGCTGGAGGCCTCGCTGGTTCCCGCGCGAAACTTCCGGATGACCGCCGGTCTGACCTATGCGCGGACCAAATATCGCAGCAATCTGGTCGGTAACGATTCGGGCGCTCCGCTCGATCCGGCGCTGCGCCTGCTTCCCGGCAACAATATGTCGAACGCGCCCGAACTGGTCGCGACCGGCAGCGTCGCCTGGACCCCCGATATCGGCAGCAGCGGGCTTACCGGTCTCGTCTATATCGATGGCCGCATGACCAGCGATTACAACACCGGGTCGGACCTGTTCCCGCAAAAGGCGCAGGATGGCTATGCGATCTTCAACGCGCGCATCGGTATCCGCGGCCCCGACGAGAAATGGGGCATCGAGTTCTGGGGGCAGAATATCTTCAACAAGCAATATGCCCAGGTCGCGTTCAACTCGCCGTTCCAGGAAGGCGCGACGACCTCGGCGTTCGCCGATCCGCAATATCCGGGCGGCCGCCAGATTTTCTCGCAGTTCCTTGCCGAACCGCGGACCTATGGCGTGACGTTGCGCGGCAAATTCTGATCCGCGTACAGCATGTGACACCGACCGCCCCCCCGCCCCCCGGGGGGGGGGGGG
>JAEWIL010000040.1 GCA_023387085.1 Pseudomonadota bacterium
CATCATCGCCAAACCCGAGACGACCTTCGGCAACGTCAAGGCCGACGTCCTCGCGCTCAAAGATCCCGACAATTTCGTGCGCGGAAACTTCTGCTCCATCATCCTCGGGTCGGCATGGCCGATCTGATCCGGCGGCGGCGGCGATCCCGGAGCGCACCGCGACCGCCCCTACGCAGCGGACGAAACGTCGTGGTCGGTGCGCTACGCCTCGAGCCAACGAGCGAGCGGGCTGGCCAAACCAGGTTCCAAACCGCTTGCGCCACGCCTTCTCCCGTCCCGCCGCCCTTTTCTTTTGCATCGCGAGATACTGGGCGACAAAGCTGTTGAAACCGCCGTTGAACGCCATGGGGCACGGGTGCCGTCCATCGCGCCCCGGAAACACCGCCTCGATCCGCTCGCGCTTCGTGGGGGTGTCGGAGGGGTCGATATAGAAGATGGCCTTGTCATGGCCGTCTTCGGGTTCTTCGGCGAATTGACGAAGTATCGCATCAACGCATCGTCTTCGGGAAGACCGTAACCCACGATGACCAATATGGTCGTCTCGCGCAGCAGGCGCACCGCCTTCGGAAAGTCTATCCGGCCCCGGCTAGTTTTGCTAAGCGGCGGCGCCGCGCGCCACGCCGCTGAGTCAACCGGAGAGCCGCATGCTCGGGGAAGTCAAAGATGCCGCTGCCTTGCGCCAAGTCCGCGATCGCCTGCGCGCAGAGATCCGAATACTCGATCATCTTGGCGAGAAGACCGCGGCGATCGAACTCAATTCGGCGATCGAAATCCTGAATGATCGCCTTGGCGAAACGACATCGCCGGACGAGATCAACCGCCTGCTCGGTCGCCACGCGGCCAATTGATCATTCGTCATATTCGTCGAAGAAACGGTCCATTTTTTGCCGGGCTTCGGTACCGAGACGGATGAAAATGCGCCGGCCATCGTTCGGATCGGCAACGCGCTCGAAGAGACGGGCATCGGTCAGGGCAGTAATCCAGCGCAGCGCCGTCGTGGCTGGCACGGCCGCCGCGATACAGAGGCTCGAGACCGATACCGATCCGGATTCAAGTGTCGCCGCGTAGAGGTCGAGCAACATGTCCCAAGCGGGATCGGCAAATATGTCGGGCGCAAAAAGCTTCTCGCGGCGGCGGCGGCGGCGAATGACGCGCCGGACCAGCCGTGCACGCGCTTCCGGAAAGGAGCAGGGCCCCGCTCCGGGAGTCCAGCTCGCCGGCCTTTCCCGTTCTCCGATTTCCCCAATTCCCATTCCGCTGATCAGCATTTCGATACGGTCAAGCCGTGCGCCGAACTCTCCCAAATGAAGGTCCGCTTCCCTCGATTGGTCCATTGGTCCCCCCGGCCCGTAAAGACGACAAGATGTACCAATATGACGCAGGTTTCGCGTTCAAATACATCCGGAACGGAGACAATCGCCGCCAGACTGGCAACTTCGGACAGCCCGCCCTTCAGCCGCCGGCCAGTGATCGGGCCGCTGCGGCGAGACTGGCGAGAAGCGAGGCTCCCATGAGGAGACCGACGAACCAGAATTCGATGATCAGCCCCGCGCTTTTCCATTTCGGCTTGCGGATCATGTCGCGTCCGGGTCGTGAGGATCAAAAAGTGATAGGGCCATCGTCGGCGGACCTTATCCGGAGTTGCACCCGCACCGCAAGCTTGCACCCATGACTTCCCTCGCCGGATCGTTACGGGCCGGTCCCGCTTCCAGTGCACGGAGCAAAACGTGCTGGAATATTTTCGTTCGTTGCCGCTCTTCCGGCGCCTCCGGCCCGGAAAAGGCGAGCCGGACACGTCAACAAGCCGGGAACGAGAACCCGTGCCCCGTCCCCAGCCCGCAGTTCAGAAGCGGTATCCGCCTGTCAGTGCGACTTGGTGGCGCGCAACGGAAATGCCGGTGTTGACGCCGTCATATTTATAATCGCCATAGTCCGAGTAGCGATACTCCAGACGGGCGAAGGTCGGGCCCTTCACCAGCTCCGCACCGGCGCCGAGGCGGTAGCCGTCGAGCGTGTCGCTGTCCTTGAAGCTGTCCGATCCATCCGAATAACGCGCCGTCACGCGAGCGTTGGTGTAGCCGGCCTTGGCGAAGAGCAGCACGGTGGGGCTCACCGCGAAGCCGAGCCGCGCGCCGACGTACAGATCGCGCGATGCGGCGATCGAAGCTTCGTCGCCTGCGCTCAGGACATCGCTCACGGTTTCCTTGACGGTCGAGTCCGAATATTCGGTCTCGACACCGACCACAGCGCTACCAAGGTCAAAGTCGTAACCAGCGGAAAGGCCGTAAAGCAGTCCGTCCTTCGAGCCGCTTTCTCCGTCGAGGCTCAGCCGGGTGCTGTCATAGCCCGCGACGACGCCCACCTTGAAGCCACCAAGATCACGGCTTTCCTGAGCATAGGCCGGCATGGACACAAAACAGATAGCAAGAGAAGCCAGAATTACTTTTTTCATTATTATTCCTTCATTCAAGTTTGCGCAACGCGCGCCGGCTCGAATGGCGGAAGCTTGTCGGAAGTCAATGCCGACACATGCACTATATAGCAAATTTCCGCCGACTGTTGCAGTATTGTTACACTGAACCGCCGGAACCCGATTTTCCGGATCGGCGCGTCCTTCCCTTTTCGATGGAACCGATGCACTCACCAGCATCGACGCGTCGTCGTGAGCCGTCCTGCGGATCGGGACGCGTCCTCCGGCGGCGCCTATTTCGTTTCCCTTGTCGCCGGTCCGGATGCAGGCCGGCTCTTCTTGAACGCGGCTGCCATCCGGCGTGGGCTCATCGAAGTGACGAAAGCGATCATCTCGGGCATCCCGCCGTTCCGTGCTCGTCCGGCATCGCCGCCGGCACCGAACCGGCCGATGCTTTCGAGATCGCTGCGATCGAGCGGCTGGGTGAACCAAAGACCGCCGCGCTTGCCCCGTGCCCATCGCACGAGCGCGCGACGACGGCGCTCGCCTCCCGGCAACACCAGTTCCAGCTCGCTTCCCGGTTCGAGCAAGGCATCGCATATATATCCGGCTCCCTGCTGGGAAATATTAACAAGATCGATGGCCAGCGAGCCATTGCGCGTGATCAGGATCGCCTCTGCAGCGACGGGCAGACGCAAGGCCCGATAGCCTTCGGCTCGTTGTTCGGCCGCGAGAGCATGCAGCGTCGCGGCCGCATCGATCCGGTTCTTGAACGCGACGCCGCAGCGCCCCCTTTTTGCCCAGACGATGCGACCCTCGACCTTTATCGTCTCTGACAGGGATATCTCGACGCGCTCGCCGACAGCCACCGGTACGTCGGCGGCAAGCTGCAGTCCTTCGTCGGAAATATTGCGGACGCGCCATAATCCGATGTCGCGGTCGCGCGCGACACGGGCGATCCGGCACACCGCGCGGTGACGTTCGGCGCCGCGTCGGTCGGGGACCGCGACCTCGCTGAAATTCGTTGTCCGTGAATCGGGAAAACCACCCTCGTCCATCAAGCCCCTCCTCTCCTGAGTGCGGGTTCAATCGACCGTAGAACCGCGCACGATCGCACCCGGATTCACCATCCGGTTCGGGCGGCATCCGCGCATGCGTCAGCCCGCCCTTGGCCCTGACGGCAATATTGAACCGGTTTTGACGTTACGGCAAGCGTCAAAATGACGTTTTATGAAATATAAATCATCACGCCCGGTTTCGCAGGTCAGCCTTCAGCGGAATATCAAGCGCGAACAGACTGCCCATCCAGCCGGCGCGACAGCGGAATTGCTCTTTTGCGCCCCGCCGTCCTAAAGGCAGGCACAAACCCGATCAGCCTGCGGCGTACCCTGCCGTCTCTCCAGGAAAGTGATATCGCATGACGGAGCAACCGAGCAGACCCAGACCCGAAACGATCGCCGCAGCCTTTGGCGTGGCGAGCGACGCGGCCTACGGCGCCGTCGCGCCGCCGATCTATCTTTCGACGACCTACGAGTTTGCGGGGTACGACGAACCCCGGCGCTATGACTACGGCCGCGCCGGCAATCCGACGCGCGACCTGCTCGCGGACGCGCTGACCGGCCTCGAAGGAGGCGCCGGGGCCGTCATGACTGCCAGCGGCATGGCGGCAATCGACTTGCTGCTTGGAACGCTTGACGCCGGCGCGGCGGTGGTCGCGCCGCACGATTGCTATGGCGGCACGATGCGGCTGCTGAAGGCGCGCGCCGCACGCGGCCAGATCGCCGTGCGCTTCGTCGACCAGGGCGACGCGGCGGCGGTCGAAGCCGCGCTGGCCGGCTCGCCGGCCCTTTTGTTCATTGAAACCCCGAGTAACCCGCTGATGCGCGTCGTCGATATCGCCGACCTCGCCACGCGCGCGAAGGCGCACAGATGTGCTGTCGCCGTCGACAATACGTTTCTTTCTCCGGCGCTGCAGCGTCCGATCGCCCTCGGGGCGGATTATGTGGTGCACTCGACGACCAAATTTCTGAACGGGCATTCGGACGTCATCGGCGGCGCCGTCATCGCCGCCAGTGCGGACGACGCCGAACGCCTCCGTTACTGGGCCAATGTCATCGGGACCGCCGCCTCGCCGTTCGATGCCTGGCTGACGCTGCGCGGCCTGCGGACCCTGTTTCCGCGAGTACAGCAACAGCAGGCCAGTGCGGCGGCGGTCGCGCAATATCTCGCCGGACATCAGGCGGTCGCCCGCGTGCATTATCCCGGCCTCGCCTCGCATCCCGGCCATGCGCTTGCGTTACGCCAGCAGAAAGGGTTCGGGGCAATGCTCAGCTTCGACCTCGCCGGCGGAGCCGAGGCGGCGCGCGCATTCGCTGCGGCAGTGCGAATCTTTACTCTCGCCGAATCCCTCGGCGGGATCGAGAGTCTCGCCGCGCATCCCGCCACGATGACGCACGCCGACATGGGCGCCGAGGCCCGCAGCGCTGCGGGGATCGGCGATGGCCTCATCCGCCTGTCGGTGGGACTCGAAGCGCCCGCGGACCTTGTTGATGGACTGGAGGCGGGCCTTGCGGCCTGTCGCATGTAGCGTTGCGAGCCGAAAGCCGCCGCTGTTTTAAGGGCATGGCCCGTGGGCGATGCCTTCGACGCAGCGATGTTGCTGCCCAATCGTCGGCGGCGGCGTCTCGGCAATCGGCAGCCGTCTTTCTGCCGATCCGGGGCCGAGACGGCTGTCGGCAGGCGGTCAATATCGGCCCGCCCGATGACGGCTGTTCTACAGGCGCATCGTCCGCTATCAGGCCGGCCACCTTACAGGTTCGGCTGAAGGATAATAATGCAGGATCCAGTCCAGAAGCTCTCGTGGGATGACCTTCGGATCGTACGCGCCATCGGCAGGAGCGGAGCTCTCGCGCCTGCAGCGAAGGTGCTCGGCGTCAATATTTCCACGATCGCGCGGCGCCTGAACGCCGTGGAAGCCGCATTGGGCGCGACACTGTTCGAACGCCGCCGCACCGGATATCTGGTTACCCGTCAAGGCCAGGAGATGATGACGCTCGCCGACCGCGTCGAGCTCGATGTGGTCAGCGTGGTCCGGCGTGTCTCTGACTCGATTCAGGACCAGATCGGCACCCTGCGCATCACGACCAGCGATTCGCTCCTGCTTCACTTCCTCACCCCGGTCATCGCCAGCTTCAGCGCTCTCAATGAAGGGATGAGAATCGAAGTCATCGTCGGAAACAACGCTCTCAATCTCGCGCGGGGCGAATCTGACATCGCGATCAGGGCGACAGACAAGCCGCCCGAAAACCTGTTTGGCCGGAAAGTCGCGACCATCGCCTGGGCTCCCTATGCGCATATTTCCCGCCCGGGGACATCTTTGCCCGGAAATGATCGGGCCGCCCCCCGAAAATGGGTATCCTATGGCGGAAAACTGGCCGATCTCAAGGCATCCAGATTCGTCGAGGCGACAGTTCGTCCGGATGATATCGCCTATCGAACCGACTCGGTCGCAAGCGCGGCGGCGGGCATCGCCGCGGGGATGGGCGCGGGTTATCTGCCTTGCATGCTGGGCGATATCACCCCCGGGCTCGTCCGGATCGGCGCGGTCGAGACCCAGCTTAACGATGAGTTATGGCTGCTCACCCATCCCGAAATCCGGAAATCAGGCCGGATATATGCCTTCATGACTCATTGCATCGACGCGATCGGCAAGCAGCGCAGCCTCATCGAAGGGCGCCGTCCGCAAGGAGCGACCGATGCGGCTGCAGACGACCTGGGCATCAAGCCCGAGACCTGGCCTGCACCGCCCTGAACGAGATTTCGATCAATTGCTCGGGCAAGGCCAGTTGCGTCACGCCGACGATGGTGCTGGCGCATAGGGGCCTTTCCTTTCCGAAAGCCTCCTTGCGAACCTTACCCGCGGCGGCAAATGCGCTCCCCATATCGAGAACGTAAATCGTCTCTTCGATGACATCGTCGAGCGTCGCCCCGAATAGCGCGAGAATCTTCGCCGCGTTGGCGTAAGTCGCGCGCATCTGCGCTTCCATCGCGGAAAAATCCGCTGGTTTTCCGTCGGCATCGAGCTCGGCCGGGGCAACCAGCTGCCCTCCTTCATCATGGCTGAGCTGGCCCGAGAGATAAATATCATCACCTATTTTCACGGCTTGGGGATATCCGTAGCCATCTTCCCACGGTACGCCAAAATAGGCGACCTGCCGGCTGTTACCATCGACGATATGAGCCATATCCAAACTCTCCTGCATGGCTTCGCAGCGTCGCAGCATTTGGAGGCCGCTTCAAACCGCATTCCTGCAAAATCCATCGGGCTCAAATGCCGCTCGCGGGCCGGTCGCCGATTCCTTACCAGTATGTGGCGCGCCGCGACGGGATGCCCCGCGAGGTAGCGTCACACCCCAAAAGTCCAGAAGCGCGTAATCCCGGCGTTTTCATGCAACGAAGACCGGCCGGCACAGGCAAGCATCGGATATCGCTGTCAGCGGCGGAGCGCTTCAGTCACGTCCGCGCGTTGCGCATATATGGTATAGGAGACACTTCATGATTTCGACGTCCAAGACCAAAACGAGCATATTGCCTTCGGGCGGCGGTCAGGCGCTCTTCGACCCCTCCGACATCGCATTCTTGTTGCTCGACCATCAGGCCGGCCTGTTCCAGGTCGTCAAGGACATTCCGGTTCTAGATCTTCGGCGCAATGTCGAAATGCTGGCCAAGCTCGCAACACTGCTGAACATCCCTGTCATCACCACGGCATCGGAGCCTGACGGCCCCAATGGCCCGCTGATGCCCGAAATCGAACGATATGCGCCGCACGCGCAATATGTCCCGCGCAAGGGCGAAGTGAACGCCTGGGACAACGAAGATTTCGTCGATGCGGTCCGTGCGACGGGCTGCAAGACGCTCATCATGGCCGGCGTGTGGACTAGCGTCTGCGTCATGTTTCCGGCGCTCGACGCAAAGGCGGCGGGGTTCGACGTCTATGCCGTCATCGACGCCTCGGGTGACCCCAGCGACATGGTATCGCGCACCACGCTGGCGCGCTTCGCTCAAGCCGGCATCGTTCCGACCTCGACGAACGCAGTGCTCTGCGAAGCGCACCGCACCTGGGCGCGGCCCGAGGCTGCGGAACTGGCGAAGCTCTACATGCTCACCGCCCCCAATTATGAAGCGGTAATGGAGAGCTATTTGCGCGCGCAGGATGTCGGCAGGAAATCCGATGGATAAACGCGATTAGCGGTGGGCGCAGCAAGTCGCACCCACCGCAATCCGTTGCGCTAGGGGTCCCCGCACGCCGGGCTCGCCGATATCCAGCCCACCGAACTTTTCGGATTCCTCGAACATGGAATATAGTTTTATCCGACTGTTTCGCACAATCGCAGCCGCCTAAACCGTCCTCACCCCGACAGGACCGGGATTTCGGATAGCAAGATTGGAGAGTCAGCCATGTCGATCAAAGCCTACCCCACGCCCGCCAAGACCCTGCTGGGCCCCGCCAACCACGCGCTGGTCCTTATCGATTTCCAGTCGCAGATGGCCTTCGCCACCAAGTCGATCGCCCCCGAACTGCTCCGCAACAACGCCGCGCTCGTCGCCAATGGCGCCGCAGGCTTCCATATCCCCACCATCCTTACCACCGTCGCCGAGAAGAGCTTCTCGGGCCCGATGTTCGACGAGATCACCGACGCCTTCCCCGGCCAGGAGCTGCTCGACCGCACGAGCATGAATACGTGGGAAGACGCCGCCGTGATCGAAGAGGTCAACCGCATTGGCAAGGATCGGCTCGTGTTTGCCGGTCTCTGGACCTCGGTCTGCATCGTCGGCCCCGTGCTCTCGGCGCTCGAACAGGGCTTTGAGGCCTATGTCATTACCGATGCCAGCGGCGACATTTCGGACGAAGCCCATGAACGCGCCGTCGAACGCATGGTGCAGGCGGGCGCAAAGCCGATCACCTCGCTGCAATATCTGCTCGAACTGCAGCGCGACTGGGCGCGTGCCGAAACCTATGACCTGACCACCGGCATCGCCCGCAAATGGGGCGGCGCCTACGGCCTCGGCATCACCTATGCCAAGACGATGTTCGGCGCATCGGAAGGCGGCCACTGATCTCCCCGGGGGTCGGGCATTCCCTCGCCCGGCTCCCCCCCGTTCATTATCGAATTCAGCTCCCCGAAGGAATTGCCCATGGCTTATGTCACCACCAAGGACGGCACGAACATCTTCTACAAGGACTGGGGTCCGAAGGACGCCCAGCCGATCGTCTTCCATCATGGCTGGCCGCTGTCGTCGGATGACTGGGACGCCCAGATGCTCTTCTTCCTCGCCAACGGCTATCGCGTCGTCGCGCACGACCGCCGCGGCCACGGCCGGTCGGAACAGGTGAGCGAGGGTCATGACATGGCGCATTATGCTGCCGATGCTGCCGCGGTCGCCGAACATCTCGACCTGCGCGATGCGATCCACATCGGTCATTCGACCGGCGGCGGCGAGGTTGCGGCTTATGTCGCGCGCCACGGCATCCCGCAGGGCCGCGTCGCGAAGGCGGTGCTGGTCAGCGCGGTGCCGCCGATCATGCTGAAGACCGACCGCTACCCCGGCGGCCTGCCGATCGAGGTGTTCGACGGCCTGCGCGGCGAGCTTGCGGCCAATCGCTCGAAATTCTTCCGCGATCTGCCCTCGGGTCCCTTCTACGGGTTCAATCGCGACGGCGCGAATGTCATCCCCGCGGTGATCGACAATTGGTGGCGTCAGGGCATGATGGGCAGCGCGAAGGCGCATTATGACGGCATCAAGGCCTTTTCGGAAACCGACCAGACCGACGACCTCAAGGCGATCACCGTCCCGACGCTCGTACTCCACGGCGACGACGACCAGATCGTGCCCTACAAGAATGCCGCCGTGTTGCAGGCCGAAATCCTGCCGGACGCCACGCTGAAAATCTATGAAGGCTTTTCGCACGGCATGCTGACGGTCAACGCCGACACCCTCAACGCCGACCTGCTCGCCTTCGTGCGCGCCTGAAGCAAGGAAGGGAGGACGGAGCGATGAAAATCTACCTGATCTCGCTGGGCGCCGGGCTGCTCGCCGGCCTCGTCTACGGCCTCATAGGTGTCCGTTCTCCCGCCCCTCCGGTCGTCGCGCTCGTCGGCCTCGCCGGGATCCTGCTGGGCGAACAGATCGTGCCGGTCGCCAAGCGCATCGCCGACCGCACCGAACTCGTTCGCTTCGTCCGCGAGGATTGCGCGCCGCAGATCCTCGGCACCCCTGCCCCGCCCAAGGAGCATGACGCATGAACCCGATCACGCGCCGCCAGGCGCTCGCCGGTGCCGCCCCCACTGCCCTTCTTACCGCTTCGGAGCGCTTTGCCATGACCCCGCCCGACCGCGTCATCGTCACCGCCAAGGTGACCAC
>JAEWIL010000062.1 GCA_023387085.1 Pseudomonadota bacterium
GGGTAGATGCGGCATGATCGACGCGTCGACGACCCGGAGACGCTCGACGCCATGGACCCGAAGCTCGTCGTCGACGACGGCCATTGCATCGCTCCCCATGCGCGCTGTACCGACCGAATGATAATCCGCCTCGGCATTGGCGCGGATGAAGGCATCGATCTCCGCGTCGCTCTGCACCTGCTCGCCCGGCGCCAGTTCCTCGCCGCGGACCTCGTCGAAGGCCTTCTGCGAGAATATCCGCCGCGCGATGCGCACGCCGTCGCGCGCCACCATCCGGTCGCGCTCGGTGCCAAGATAATTCTGGTCGATAATTGGCGGCACGTCCGGATCGCCGCTCGCAAGCGACACCGATCCCCTCGCATCGGGACGCGCGACATTGATATGAGCGGCAAAGCCGTGGCTGGGGGTAAGCAATCGCCCGTTGTTGCTGTAGAGCGCCATGACGAGCAGCATCTTGAGATCGGGCTCGTGGAGGGCGGGGTTCGACCGCACGAAGCACACCGAGGACATGCCCGGATCTGCCAATGGTCCGCTCCGGAACAACAGGTATTGGGCCATCGCCAGCGCCCCTCGGGCCGGATTCAGATAGCGCAGCATCGACCAGGGCTTGGTCGAACGATATTTGACGGTGACCGCGAGATGATCCTGGAGGCCCTGGCCGACCCCCGGAAGATGGTGAAGGGGCTCGATGCCATGGGCGCGGAGGTCCTCCGCCGCGCCGATGCCCGACAGCATCAGGAGGTGCGGCGAGTTGATCGCGCCGGCCGAGAGAATGACCTCGCGCGCCGCGCGGGCTTCCCGGTCTTCGCCGCCCTGCCGAAAGACAATCCCGACCGCGCGCAAACCCTCGAAGAGGATCTTGCGGCTATGCGCGTTCGTCATCACGACCAGGTTCGCGCGGCCGAGGGCAGGACGCAGATAGGCACGCGACGCGCTGGCGCGGCGACCCTTGCCCACGGTGAGGTCGACGGGCCCGAACCCCTCGCGGGAGGCGCCGTTGAGATCGTCGCACAGGGGATATCCGGCTTCGGCTCCCGCAGCGAGAAAGGCCCGCGCGAAAGGATGGTCCTGCCCGGCGCGCGTGACCGAGATCGGACCGCCCTTGCCGTGCCAGCGATCGGCGGCCGGCGCATAATCCTCGAGCTTTCTGAAATAGGGCAGGACCTCGGCGAATGACCAGCCCCGGTTTCCGGCCTGCGCCCAGCGATCATAATCGCTGTGGAAGCCGCGGTCATAGACCATCCCGTTGATCGACGAGCCGCCTCCGAGCACCTTGCCGCGCGGCAGATAGAGAATCCGGTCATCGAGATGCCGCTGCGGCGCCGACAGGAAGGGCCATGCGTGGCTGCCCGACATCATGATGGGGAGGAGGCCGCCGGGCGCTGCGATAAGCGGGCTGGAATCGCGCCCGCCCGCCTCGAGCAGCAGCACGCGCGCGGCGGGGTCCTCCGACAACCGGTTCGCGAGAACGCAGCCCGCCACGCCGCCGCCGACGATCACATAGTCGAATTCCAGGTCCCGCACGCTCGTCCCCTTCCTGCCTCGTCCGCCTGTTTCGCCCGCGCTTTGCGCGCGCGAAAGAGCGAATGGGAGCCGGTCATACACTTCCTGTCCCATTGGGTTCGCAATGTCCGCTTCGGCATCTTCGCGGCTTTGGGAAGCGCGGCGGCGGCCTGCTACACGTGCCGCAAAGAGCAAGACAGTGCAGAGGATGCCGAATGAAGGTGATAGTCAATCTCGACCTGTGCCAGGGCCATGCGCGCTGCGAGGATATCTGTCCCGAGGTCTTCGCGACCGACGCGGTCGAGGGCAAATGCGTGATCGGAAAGCCCGAATTCGCGCCCGAGCTCGAGGAAAAGGTCCGGCTGGCAGTACGCAACTGCCCCGAGGGCGCACTTCGTGTCGTGCGAACGCGGGAGATATATTCGTGAGCCTCCTGTTCCAGCCATCGCCGCCCGATCATGTCCCGGCCGAGCTGATCGTCGACTTCGACTTTTTCGACGTGCCCGAAGGTCTCGCCGACCCCGCCGAGATCTGGCACGGTCTCGTGAAAAGCGGTGCCCCGCGCATTTTCTATACACCGCGCAACGGTGGGCACTGGGTCTTTCTCGATTATGCCGACATCGTGCATGCTTACCGCGACCACAGCATCTTCTCGACCTACCAGACGCCGATCCCCCCGATCGAGCCGTTTCCCGTCGTGCAGCCGCAGGGCGTCGATCCGCCGGCGCATAATGTGTTCCGGCGGCTCCTGGCGCCGATGTTCACGCCCATCGCCGTGCGCGCGATGACGGGAGAGCTCGAGCGGCGCGCGGCCGTCCTGATCGACGGTTTCGCGGCCGAGGGACGGTGCGATTTCATTCGCGACTATGCCGAGCGCTTCCCCACCAATACGTTCCTCTATCTGTTCGGATTGCCCGAAGAGCGGCTCGAGGAATTTCTCGAACTCGCCAACATCTTCTTCCGCTCGAGAGATCCCGCCGTGCGTGCGGCGAACATCGAGGCCATTTACGCTGTTCTCGATGCGCTCTTCCGCGAGAAGCTGGCGGCGCCCGGTGAGGATATCGCGAGCACGATCGTGACGGCCCGCGACGAGGAAGGCCGTCCGCACGACTGGACCGACATTCTCAACTGCGGCTTTCTGCTGTTCGTTGCCGGTCTCGATACGGTGACCAACACCATGGCCTATATCTGGCGCTATCTCGCGATCACTCCGCCCGCCCGGCATTATTTTCGCGACCGGCTGGACGACCCCGAGGCCTTTCTGCGGGCCATCGAGGAACTCATGCGGATCAACGCGGTCTCGAACCTGTTCCGCCGCGTCACCCACGATTGCGAGTTTCGCGGCGTGACGATGCGCGCGAACGATCGGGTCGTCCTGCCCAACACGGTCGCCAATCGCGATCCGAAGGTCTTCCGCGATCCCGACAGCATCGATCTCGACCGCGAGGTGAATGTTCATGTGACCTTCGGTGTCGGACCGCATCGCTGCATCGGTTCGCATCTTGCAAAGCGCGAAGTGATGGTCTCGCTTCAGCAATGGCTGCGCCGCATTCCCGAGTTCGAACTCGCCCCCGACCAGCCACCCGGGAGCGCCTTCGGTGGGTCGGTGATGGGCTTCACCGGGCTGGAGCTGCGCTGGGATCGCTGACCGGATCGAGCGCGAGGGCGGCGGCCTCTCCGGCGCAGTCGCGGGCCGGCGGTATCGAACGTGCGGCGGCGATCTCGGCGCGCGCGGCGGCTAGGTCCGCCTGAAATCCGGCGTCGGTGGCGAGGAGCGGCATGACGGCCGCGGCAACGAGGCGCCCTTCCTCGATATCGCTCTTCCAGTGGACGTTGCAGATACGCCGGCTCTCGCCGAAGGCACGGCCCCGCGCGACGAGCTCAGCCGCGCGATCGGGAACGAGACCGGCAAGGATGAGCGACCAGCCGAAGCCCACGGCACTGTGGCCCGAGGGGAAAGAGCCGTCGCGCCTGAGACCTGCCTCATGGGCGGGCGTGCAGCTTGCCTTCCCGTTCACCATGAAGGGGCGGGGCCGCATATAGGCCTTCTTGGCGCTGCCGGTGGCGACCGCGAAGTCAACGAGGCTCCGGCGGAGCAACCGGTCGAGCGCGGGGGTCGACCGCGGTGAGATATCGAAGCCCGCCGCGCAGGAGAGCGCCGCGGTAGCGCCGGCGCCGAACAGGTCGGCATCCTCGGCGGCAAGCGTCCAGCGCGCTCCGCCGGCGAGCGCGAGGCCGGCGCGCGAGGCTTCCTCGTCGCGGGCGAGGGCGGCGCTCCCCGGGGCGGGCGGCGAGGCAAGATAGGCGCGGCTGTCGGGCAGGGCGGCTTGCGCGAGATATCCGCCCCTTGGTGCCGGCTTCGCGGCCTGCGGTGCGGGCGGCTGGTCGCCGGAAGCGGAGCAGGCGGCAACAAGCGGGGCGAGCAGGAGCGTCCAGGGGAGATTTTTCATGTCGCGCGAACCTTCACCTTCGGCGCCGCCTGGCCGCGCCGCATCGTTGCGATAAATTTGTCGAGGGGCGCCGGGTCGGCGACCGGGCCGCCATGATCGCCGCCGCGCGACCAATAGTCCTCGAAGCTTGGAAAGAGCTTGTGGAAATTGCCCTCGGTCCAGTCCGTACCGGGCCAGCGCATCTTGTCGGGGCCGATTGGCGGCTTGTTGAGATCGGAGGCGTACCAGTAGAGCGGCAGGCGGCGTGCGAAATACCAGCGGCCGTCCTCACGAACATAATCGTCGGCGTACATCATCTGCATGATGACCCATTCCTCGCCCGTCTCATGCTCGTTCTTCGAGTAGACGATGCCTTGCGCATGGTCGGGGTCGGTGAAGTCGATGACATGACCGCCGATATGGTGCGATGTCCCGGTAAAGGGGGCGCGCAGCGTCGCGTCCATATAGGCGCGGAGCGCAAGACGGCCCGACGCGTTTCGGCCGACCTTCACATCCTCGGGAAACAGCGAAACCATCGCATCCATGTCGCGCATGTCGAGGGCCAGCGCATATTTTGCCGGAAGCTGGCGGATTGCATCGAGCGATTCGAGCCGGTCGATCCGCTCTTCAAGTGACTTTGCGGGCATATTTGCTCAATTGCGTAAAAAATATTGCTTCATATCACGAATTGGATAATTTTCTCGCCAGACATGTCAACGAATCATAGTCTGCATGTCCATACAAAATACGCGCCGTGAAGGCGCGGGGTGGAGAGGGTCATGTTGAAATTTGCAGCAGCGCTGCTTGTTCCGGCGCTTGCGCTTGTCGCGCCGGCCGGCGGGACGAGCAAATCCGAAGCCAGCGGGGCCGCCGATCCGGCGGCGACGACGGCGAGCTTCTCGGTGAGCGGCCAGCCGCCGCGCTACAGCACAATCATGCTTAGTGGTCCGGGCGGCTGGGTGAGCCCGGCAAATTGAGCGGGGCAGGGATGTGTCGATGATCAAGCGAACCGCGGCTCGTCTGCTCGTTCCCGGCCTCGTCGCCATTGCTGCGGTCGCTCTCGGAGCCGCCTCGGCGGGCGGAGAAGACAGGTTGCAGGCGGGCGGCGAGGGGAGTCGCGTCGCCTTTCAGACTGCGGCGCTCGTCGCGACCCGTTAACGGCGCTGCGTGCGCCTTGTCCTCCAGCGAGGACTGGAGGACAGGATGGAATTTGTCGGAAAGAAAGCGCTGATCACCGGAGCCGCTTCGGGCATCGGCCGCGCGACCGCGATCCGTTTCGCCGCGGCGGGCGCCAGCGTCACGATTGCCGATCGCGACACCGCCGGGCTCGAGGAAACCGCTTCGCGGATGGCGGTGCGCCCGGCGATCCAGCCTTATGACGCATGCGATTTCGCCTCGAGCCGGCAGCTGGTCGAGGTCGCGGCGCGCGATGGCCTCGATATTCTCTGCAACATAGCCGGGATCCTCAAATGGGGCCCGACCGAGGACTTTTCGCTCGACGATTTCGAGACCGTGATGCGCGTCAATAGCACGAGCGTGTTCCAGCTTTGCCAGGCCGCGCTGCCGCATCTCGTGGCGAGCAAGGGGGTCATCGTCAACACCGCCTCGACGGCGGCGCTGCAAGGCATCGCCTATACGATCGCCTATTCGGCATCGAAGCATGCCGTGGCGGCCATCACCAAGGGGCTTGCGATCGAATATGCGGCGCGCGGTGTGCGGGTGAACGCCGTATGCCCCGGCCATGTGAATACGCCGATGACGCAGACGCCCGTTCCCGAGGGCGACGTCGACTGGAGCCTCGTCATGCGCAACGCTCCCAAGCTCGAAAATGGCGCCTGCGATCCCGAGGACATCGCCGAGATGTTTGCGTTTCTTGCGAGCGAGCGGGCGCGCAAGGTCACGGGGGCGCTTTTTACCGTCGATGGCGGACAGCTTGCGGGCTGACCCTGCCACGCGATACTTACCGGAGACAGAGTGATGAATGACCCGCAGCCCGGCAGCGAGCCGCTCGACCAGGTCTGGCGCGATTTCTGCGGCCAGCTCGCCGAAGCCGGCGCGATCCTCGCGCGGCCCGATACGCCGCGTACCGCCATCGACCAGGCCGAAGGCCTTCGCTACCTCAGCCGCCTCACCCGCACCGCGCTCAACATGCTGGTCGACAGCTCCGATCCCGATTTTCCGCGCCTGTTTCTGCTGACCGACGACAAGATCAAGATCGGCGCCGACAATCCCGACAATCTCTACCAGCAGTGCGTGGTGAGCCCCGAGCGCGAGTATCGGATCACCGGGCGGCGCAATTCGGTTCCCTATTTCAGCATCGGGAGCAAGGCGAACCGCTACGCGATCGACGGGACGATGGCCTCGACGGGCGAAATCGAATTCGCCGACATGGCGTTCGCACCCGACGGGAGCTTCGAGATCATCGTCAGCCGCACCCCGCATGAGGGCAACTGGCTACCGATGGCGGACGACACGTCGCTTCTCATCGTCCGTCAGACCTTCGACGACAAGGCGGCGCAAAAGGCGGCCGATGTCCGGATCGAACGGATCGGAGCCGGCGCCGCAGTGCCCGCCGTCCTGACGCCCGAGGCGATCGAGGCGCAGCTCGGGCGCGCCGCGGCCTGGGTGCGCGGGACCGCGAACACCTTCGCCGACTGGTCCGAATGGTTCAAGGCGCAGCCCAATCGCATCTACGACGGCGACCAGTCGGTCTTCTGGCGCGCCGGCGGCGATCCCAACATCTGGTACGGTCACCTCTATTATGACCTCGCGCCGGGGGAGGCGCTCGAGATCGAGGCGCTGCCGCCGCCGTGCCGGATGTGGAACTTCCAGCTCGACAACTGGTGGATGGAATCGCTCGACCACGTCCATCAGAAGGTCTGGGTCAATGGCTCTCAGGCCCGCTATGAGCCAGATGGCCGCGTCATTGTCGTCTGTGCCGACGCCGACCCCGGCTATGGCAACTGGATCGATCTCGCCGGACACCGGCAGGGGACGGCATTGTGGCGCTGGATCGGTGCCGACGAGCATCCGGTGCCGACCTGCCGGATCATTCGTCCCTGACCGGAAAGATCAGCGGCCGATGGCCGCGATCATCGCGCCGGTGACCTCGCGAAAGTCGCGCGTTGCGGTGCGCAGCGTGCGGACCGAACCCCGATAGGCCTCGCTTTGCGTATCGATCGCGACTGCCGGCCATTCGGCCTGGTGAAGCGCGATCGCGCTGCGCATCGCGGAGAGGCCCTTGTTCAGCGCTTCGCCCGCCTCGCTTCGCCCGGCGGCTTCTTCATGTGCCTGGAGCGCGGTGCGGATCGCGATCAGGCTGTCCTGGAGATCCTTGCGCAGCGCGACGAGGCGGCGGCGCCAGTCGGGATCGCGCTGGTCGCTGTTCTTCGCGAAATCCGACTGGATGCGCTCGAACGCATCGAGGCTCGCCCGCAGGCGCCTTGCGGTCTCCATATGTCTCTCCTCCGGCTTGTTCTTTCCGCCTGTGGTCGGCGCCGCGATCAGAGTTCCACCACCGACAGGATATGCTGCGACTGGTCCGGAAAGACGAAGTCGAGTTCCACGACCATCGAATCCCCGAGCTGTCCCGCCTTCAGAAGATCGGTCTCGATGAAGGCCTGGACGCCGGCGCGGCCATAGGCATAGCGGCTGACACCGGCGAAGACGGGCGAGGCGTCGAGACGGGCGTCGATCTCGCTGTCGCCGGGACGCGGGCGATTGAGGACGACATTCGTGCGCTTGCCGAGTTCGGGATCACTGCGCAGCACCCCGACGATCCGCTCGAGGTCTTCGAGCGATTCGAGGAGGAAGCCGAAGTGAAAGCTCGCCTCGGGATCGGCGGTCATCATCTCGCGCCACCCCTTGACCACTTCATGCTCATCGCCCGTGCCAACCCCGAACGCCTTATGGATCGCCTCGGCAAGTTTTCGCTGCGGTTCGGGAACCGCCGACAGATAGACGATCCCGTCGCCGCGCGCGAAATGCCGACCCTCGACCACGAACCTGTAAAAATTGCCGCCGGGAAGCGGGAGCATCTGGGTCTCGACAAGCCCGATCGCGGCAAGCAGCCGCGCCGCGAGCGGGCCATCGGCCGCGTCGCCATAATGGAGCGCCACATGACCCATGCTGCGTCCGGTGGCCGTATCGCCGGTGGGTGGGGCGCTGGTCGTGGTCATGATGATCCTCTCGAAATTATCTGTTAGTTAGTGGCCACTTATAATATGTGACCGGTCTAATCAATTGTGGGACGGACGAATAGATGCGCGCTGATGTCGCCGGTAAGATCAAGCATTCGGTAATCGCGGTAGGTGAAATACCAGCCTTCTTCGTCGCGGGCGAACCGGTCGTGATAGCGGCCCGCGGCGATCGGCTGCAGGGCGAGGCCTTCGGCGGCCTGAAGGACGACATAGCTCGAGCGGCAGCGTGCCTCATGGCCGTTCGCCAAGATGTCGATGATCGGATTGGTCACGACATGCCTGGTTCGCGGCGTGCCGCAGGGGTAGAGACGGACATGCGTCTGCCATATCGCCCGAAGCTCGACATGCCCCACCGGATGCGCGCGGTCCAGAACGTCGATTTCGGCGCGGCGGAAGAGTTCGGCGGCGCCGTCGAGGTCGCCTGCATCGATGCGCTCGGCGTAGAGATAGAGAAGGTTGGCGATCGCGGTTGCGGCGCTCATGAACTTCGGCCTCGCCGCTTGTGCCGCCCGGTCGCGCGAACGTGCCGGGGCGGTTTGCAATGAGGCGCCTGTCGCTCGATCATATCACCGCGGTCGACAGCGATCCGGTCGCGCTCGCCCGGGCCGCCGCCGATGCCGGCTGCGCTGGGGTCTGCCTGTTCCTCCAGTCGATGGAGGTGCTGCCGCACATGCCGCGCTACGATCTGGTTGGAGACAAGGCGGCGAGGGCGGATTGCGCCGCCGCGATGGCGGACCATGGCATAACGCTCGATCTTGCCTATCCCTTCACGCTCGCCGGCCGCACCGACGTGGCGGACTTCGAAGCGGCGCTGGCCTGCGCGGCCGAACTGGGCGCGCCGCTCGTCAATATACTCGCCTATGACCGCGATCCCGCGCGCCGGGTCGAGCGTTTCGGGGCGTTTTGCGATCTTGCCGGCGGATACGGGCTTGGCGTGGCCGTTGAATTCTATCCGGTGTCTCAGGTCCGTTCGCTCGGCGAGGCACTCGCGCTGGTCGCCGAAATCGGGCGTCCCGGCCGCGTCGGTGTCAATGCCGACATATTGCATCTGATGCGGTCGGGCGGCACGATCGCCGAACTCGCCGCCGCTCCGGCGGAGCTGATCCTTTACGGCCAGCTTTGCGACGGACCGGCGACGATCGCGCCGGAGCTGCTCGGCGAGGAAGCCTCCTCGGCGCGTCTGCTCGCGGGGGAAGGCGTGTTCGAGCTCGCAGCCTTTGCCCGCGCGCTGCCTGCGGGCTGCCCGCTCAGCGTCGAGATCCCGCGCGATGCTGCGCTCGCTTCGGGAGAAAGCCGCACCGCGCGGGTGAGCCGCGCGGTGGACGGCGTGCGCCGCGTGCTGGCCGAGGCCTGACGGCACCGCGTCAGGCGGCCCGCAGCTCGGCCAGTTCCTCCGGGCTCAGCGTCAGCTTCGCCGCCTTCACGCTCTCGCTGACCTGTTCGGGGCTGGAGCCGCCGAAGATCGGGACGGTCTGATGCGGTTGGTTCAAAAGATAGGCGAGGGCGATCTCGTTGATCGTGACGCCGAGCTTCTCGGCGTGGCGCTGCGCCGCGGCGAAGCGCTTCTCATTCGCCGGATTGGCGTAGCGCGCGGCGAGCTGCTCGCCGACGGCATCGGGGCCTTTTGCGAGTTTCGTGAAATAGCCGCCGCTCTGCGCGGCATAGGCAATGATCGGAAGGCCGGCGGCATGCAGCGCTTCATATTCGCCCTCGTAATAATGCTGATAGCCCTGCTTCGCGGCGGCCGCGACATCGGGTACCGCAAGGCCCCAGAAGGTTTCCGACGCGGCGAAACCGGGCTTGCCTGCCGAGGCGGCATAGGCGTTGGCAGCCGCTATGCGCTCGGCCGACCAGTTCGAGGCGGCATAATGACGAATACGTCCGGCCTCCCGGTGGCCGGCCAGTGCGTCGATGAGAACTTCGACGGGCTGCTCCTCATTGTCCATATGGAGGAAATAGAGGTCGATGGTGTCGACGCCGAGATGTTCGAGGCTCTGCTCGAGATCCTGCGCGATATCGTCGGGCGTGCAGCGGTTGCGATAGTCGCCGACACGCAGATCGAAGAAGCCGCCCTTGGTCGCGATCACGAAGTCGCCGCGATTCTTCGTCTTGAGCCAGCTGCCCACCGCCCGCTCGCTCGCGCCGACGGGGGCGTCGGGCATCCAATCGCCATAGGAGCGCGCGGTGTCGATGAAGTTGCCGCCGAGCTGCGCGAACCGGTCGAGGATCGCGTCCGAGCCATCCTGGTCTATCATCCAGCCGAGCATGTTCGTGCCGTAGCAAAGGCGGCTGACCTCGAGGTCGGTATTGGCAAGCTTGATCTTCGACAGCACTATCTATCTCCCGTTCGAATATGAGCCGGGGCGTGAATCGGCACCCTGCGGCTTCACAAGTGAGTGATTACGCACTACGATAATTCTTCGGCTTTCCATAGCGGAATTGCGAAAAAATCGGAGGATGCGACCGCTGATGATGAGCCTTCAGCAGATTTCGGACCGCTTGGAGATACAGGACAGGATCGCACGGTACAGCTTCGCGATCGACGAGCGCGACTGGGACGCGCTCGACGAGATTTTTACGCCCGATGCCCGCATCGACTATAGCGAAACCGGCGGTGCCGCAGGCTCGCTTGCCGAGATCAAGCGCTGGCTTCCGCTCGCGCTCGAACGTTTTCCGGACTTTCAGCATCTGGCCGCGACGACGAAGCTCGACCTTGAGGAACATCGGGCGACGAGCCGTACGATCCTCTTCAATCCGATGGTGCACGAAGCGGAGGATGGTTCGCGCTCGGTCTTCTTTATCGGCCTCTGGTACCGCGATCGCTGGGTGCGCACCGAAGCCGGCTGGCGCATATCGGAACGCTATGAAGAGATGTCGTGGGTCAAGGATCCCCCGCCGATGGCTGCGGTGCCCGCTATCCCGCCTCCCAGCTGATGAGGTGCGACATGTCGCGCCGTTCGGACGGCTTTCTCCCGGCTCGCGACAGATGGTGCGCGGTGATCCGGGCGCTTTCGGACAAGGGCGTCACGACTTCCATCACCCGGTCATATTCGGTCCGCGCAATGCGCCACTCGCCGCCGACGCGGCGATACCGGTCGCGGTAGATGGCTGTTCCCATTGTGTGCGTTTGCGCCTCGACGTTGATGAAGATATCCTCGAGATACCAGATGCCCTCGGCGCTATTGTCGCCGGTCAGGCGCAGCTCGGGCATATGACCGTGGTGCATGGCGAGCGCGCCCGAATGAAAGGCGTTCGCCAGGAATTCGAGCATGTCGGCCGCTCCGCTCAACCGGACGCGGTAGTTTCCGCCTCGGTAGTCGACGACCACATCGTCGGTGAAAAGAGATCCGAGAAGGGCCGCGTCGGCGGTGTCGATTGCCCGGAAATAGCGATGCTTCAATGTGCGCAGATCTTCGAAATCCGACAATTGCTGCAATGTGTAAGCCACGATCTGTCCTTTCAGCGCGCGTAAAAGGCTTCGGCTCGCGCCTTCAGCGCCCGGCCGCTGTCGTCGAAAGCGCGCTTCACCCATGGGCCCGCGAAGCGGTGGACGTGAATGCCGTTCGCGCCGAGAAAGGCGTCGGTCGAGACATAACGGCAGCTTGCATCGCCTGTCGGCTCGATGATCTGGTCGCGGCGCGCGGGGTAAGGCCATTCGGCTGAGTAGGGCATTTCCCAGGAAATGAGCCGCCCGGGCTCGAAAGCGCAGATATATTCGCAGTTGGGGACCAGCGTTCCCGGGACCGCGTAATTGGCCAGCGTCATGTGAACCGGCGCGCCCATCTCGAGCGTCGACACCGCGCGGACGCAAAAGGGATTCCACTCTCCATAGCGCGGCATGTCGCACAAGATGTCCCAGACGATGCCGGCCGGCGCGTCGATATCAAGCGTCTCGCTCACTGTCACGGCGTCGGGATCGAAACCCGAATGCGGATCGTCGGCAAGGGTTGGGGCGAGGGTCATCCACTCAAGCTGCATCGGGCATCCTTTCTAAATCGAACGGTATCGTTCTTTTTTATTGAAAAGTCTTTGTGGGTCTGCTGTGCTTGGTCAAACAGCTGGAGGGGGTTTCCATGAAGATTGAATTTTTGTCGTTGGCGGGGCTGGTGTCGCTGGTTCTGGCGCCGCCGGTCGCGGCGCAGGGCAAGCCCAACCCCATCGAAGCCGACGGAACGGTCAATGTGCCTGCGTTCAGGCTGCCTCCGTCGGTCTATCTCAGCGAAGAAGCGAAGAAGTCGCTGCCGCGTCGGCCCTTCGACGCCAACGATATGCTCACGCGCGTTATCGAGCGCGGCCGCGTCGACGAGACCCGCCGCCAATTTGCCAAGGGCATGGAGAAGAAGATTGCGGCCATGGCCGAGCAATATGGGGTCACGTACCGCGAAACGACGATCGGCGGCGTTCACGGATATGTTGTGACGCCCGGCAAGATGGCACCGGGCGCAAAGCGCAAGATCTTGGTGAATCTTCCCGGCGGCGGCTTCATCATGGCCTATGCGGGTGCCGGCGGCCTTATGGAGTCGATTCCCCTCGCGAGCCGCGCCGGGGTCGAGATACTGACGATCGACTATCGGCAAGCCCCCGAGGCGGTTTTTCCTGCCGCGAGCGAGGATGTGGAGGCCGTCTACCGCGATCTGCTCAGAACACGAAAACCGTCTGACATAGGGATATTCGGAAACTCGGCCGGTGGGCTGCTCACGGCGCAGGCGATGGCATGGTTCCGGGCGAAACAACTTCCGGCCCCGGCCGCGGCGGGTATCTTCTGCGCGACCGCCGATGCGCGGTGGGCGGGCGACAGCTGGTATGCCTCCAAGCCCCATCAGGGGCTGACTTCGCCCGCCACGCTCGATGAACGCTTTTATTATGGCGATCACGACCTTGCAGATCCGTTGATGTCGCCCATCGAATCCGACGCGGTGATGGCCTATTTTCCGCCAACGCTGCTTCTGACCTCGATGCGCGCCGGCGAGGCGAGCTCTGCGGTCAATACGCATCGCCTTCTGATCAGAAACGGGGTCGAAGCCGACCTTCACATATGGGACGGCCTCGATCATTGCTTTTTCTCGAACCTCGACCTTCCCGAAAGCCGCGAAGCCCTGAACGTGGCGGCGGCATTTTTCGGGAAGCAACTCGGTATCGTTCCCGCACGCGGACGGAGTTCGAAGTAGCGCCGGCCGGCGCGGGTCGGTCCCGGGTGGATCGGAAGCATGACAGACCCGGCCCTAAGGGGCGACCCAGTCACCGCCGTTGACGTCGAGCGAGGCTCCGGTGACCTCGCTCGCATAGTCGGAAAGCAGGAAATAGACCGCCTTGGCGCAGTCCGCGTCCACGGGGATATGACCGACAGGAATCTCCGCGGCGCGCTGGCTCCGGAAAGCGTCGGCCGCATCGCCGAGCGAGGCGATATATTGCTCGAGCGGGACGCCCATCATCCATCCCATGAGCGCAGTGTTGACCCTGATGCCGGTTCCGGCGAGCTCGATCGCGAGCTGGCGCGTCATCTGCCCGAGCGCGGCCTTGGTCATGGCATAGCCGCCTTCGGCCGGCATCGGCTTGCGCGTGGCGAGGGTCGAGATGTTGACGATGGCCCCCGCAGCTTGGGCGCGCATCGCCGGGATGACGGCCTGCGCCATGCGTAGCGCGCCAACCGCATTGACGTTAAAGGCCTGGATGAGCTGATCGGGCGAGTGACTCTCGAGCGGCGCCCAGTCGGGATGATAATAGGCCGAGTTCACCAGCCCGTCGATCCGGCCCCAGCGCGACAGCGCCGCGTCCGCGGCGCCGCGGCAATCGTCGGCGTGCGCCACGTCGCAGCGCACCGCGATCGCCTCTCCGCCCGCAGCGCAAATATCATCCGCGAGCGTCCGGATCGCCTCCTCGGACCGGGCGGTGATCACGACCTTTGCGCCTTCGGTTGCCGCCCCGCGGCACAGGGCCTGCCCCATGCCGGGGCCAGCCCCCGTCACGATAATGACCTTGTCCTTCAATATACCCATGACAGGCTCCCTGATTTTCCGACCTGGTTCTCCGGATCAGGGCATGATGCCGCCGCCGTTGACATGGTAGGTCTGCCCGGTGACCCAGCGGCCTTCTTCGGAAAGCAGCAGCGCCGCCATCGCGGCGACGTCGTCGACCATCCCGATCCGCGGTGTCGCGCAGCCGGTGAGAAAATGATCGATCATCTCCTGCGGGATGATGCCCGATTCCTTCTGTTCCGGCGTGACGATGAAGCCGGGAGAAATCACGTTCGATGTAATGCCTTCCTTGCCCCAGCGGCGCGCCACGTGGCGCGAGAGCGCGTAGAGAGCCTGCTTGGACATCGCATAAGCCGGCCGCACCGGCTCGCCGGACTGGGCCGATCCCGAACTGGTGTAGATGATGGCGCCCGAACCGTTCGCGAGCATGTGCGGCAGGACGGCGCGGGTGCAGAGCACATGGCCGCGCAGGTTGACCGCCATCGTCTGGTCGTAGACTGCCATCTCCATATCGAGGAGGTCGGTGTCGACGAGCGCCATGCGAAGATCGGCAGCGTTCATGAAGGCGCCGTCGATCTTGCCGAGGTGGCCCACCAGCGCCGCGACGCTGGCCTCGACCGCCTTCTCGTCCGAGATATCGGCCTGCGCCGCGAAGGCCGCGAAGCCTTCGTCGCGCAGCTTCGCTGCCGTCGCCTCCACGGCATCGCCGTTGATGTCGACCAGGCCGACCT
>JAEWIL010000101.1 GCA_023387085.1 Pseudomonadota bacterium
GCGTAGCGCGGGCTCATCCAATCACCTCTTGATAGATGCGGCGCACATTGGTCCCCATGATCTTCTCGACCGTGCTGGACGGGTATCCGAGCTTGCGTACGCCATCCCACACGACTTCCATGCGACGGGGGCCGTTGAGTTCGTTGATGAACAGCGGCCAGTCGGGTTCGTGGAAATTGGCACCCTCTTCGGCCTTCAATTCAGCGATATAGGCGTCGGTCATCTCGACGATGCGGTGGTCACGGTCGCTGCCGATCGCGACATGGTCGGCGCCCATCACTTTGACGGCATGATCGATATGGCGGAAATATTCGGGCAGCGCGTCGTCGCGCTTCGTCGTCAGGAACGGCCGCATCTGGCAGATGCCGGCAACCCCGCCCCGGTCGGCGAGCAGGCGGAGGTTCGCGTCGGTCGTATTGCGGATATTGCTGTGCACCGCCATGCATGCGGTGTGGGAGATGATGACCGGTGTCTTCGACACCGCAATGGTGTCGGCCATTGTCTGCATATTGGCGTGCGACAGGTCAATCAGCATCCCGCGCTGGTTCATGCGCCCGACGAGTTCGTGGCCGAAGTGGGTGAGGCCGTTGGCGCCGAGTTCCTTGCAACCCGCGCCGGCCCAGTTCTGGTCGTTATAGGTTATCTGCGCCGAGCGCACCCCCAGCTTGTGGAACAGATCGACATTGTCGAGGTCGCGGCCAAACTGGGTGCTGTTCTGGAACAGGTAGAAGAGCGCGAGCTGGCCATTCTTGCGTGCGACGTCGATGTCGCTGGTCTTCGTCGCCTTCAGGAAGAGTTCGGGATGGGCCGCGATGTGCGTGTCATGGTCGAGGATCGCCTGAATGGCATCATCATAGGCTTTGGCCTCGTACGTCTTGGGATCGCAGAGCGTGACGGTGATCGCGTCGAGGCCGCTTGCGCGCATCTCGCCGATCAGCGCGGCGTCATATTCTAAGCGCACTTCGCCCATTGCATCGAAGGTGAGGGGGCGCGCCTTCGCCGTCGCGGCTGTCGAGGCGGGGGCGAATGCCAATGTCGCCGACAATGCCGCCCCCGACAGGATGAAATTCCGTCTGTCCATAGCTTCGCCTTCTCCGATTCATTATCGGAAAATAATTAGCGTATCGGAAAATTATTGCAAGGCCGATGATCGGACTGCCGGCTGCCTAGCCGGTGTTGACCCACAGGACGACGGCGTCCTCTTCGCTGGTCGAATAGGCGGCGTGCTGCATGCTGCTGTTGATATAGATGCTGTCGCCGACGCCGAGGATCGCTGGTTCATAATGCTCCGTCTGGAAGCATATCTCGCCCTCGAGCACATAGAGGAACTCCTCGCCGCTGTGCTGCGACCAGCTCTTGAAATCCTCGAGGCTGCGGGCCTTGATCGTCGTGACGAACGGTAGAATTTTCTTGTTCTTGAGTTCGGCGGCGATCAGCCGGTGGCGATAGACCGCAGTCTCCATCAGGCGCCCGGCGCCATCCATCGTGACGCTGCGTCGACCTGCGGCATCCTGTCCCGAATTGCTCGCAAACAGCTCGGTAATGTCGATGTCGAAACCCGCGGCCAGTTTTTGCACGACGTCGAAGGTCGGAGACATCTGGTCGTTTTCGATCTTCGAGAGCGTCGAGGCGGCGAGGGCGGTCAGCTTTCCGGCGTCTTCCAGCGTCATGCCACGCTCCTTGCGAAGCTGGCGCAGTCTTTCGCCCAGATGAAAGCCTTCCGACCGGGGGCGCTTGGCCGTTCGCACGGCGCCCAGAACTTCCGGCTCGTCTCCACTTCTGGGCGGCATATGTCTCTAGTCCTTGTCTTGTTCGAGATCTTCGGTACCGCGGATCGGAAGGGCGGCTCGAGGGAAGGAGTCCGGCCAATCTGCTGCCCGTCTTATAGAACAGTAATTTCCGATAGGCTACGGAATTGGCATATCCGATACGCCAATTCCGTATTTGCCCACAGGGATTGCTTGTCCGGTCCCGAACAGACGCGGTCAGAATTTATACTTAGCATTCAAATAATAGAAGCCGCCGGCAACCCCGAATACACTGTGGTTATCATAGATGAGGCCGGCGCGGGCGCGGGCGGGGCCACGGCCCGGCGGGAAGATGTTGAACAGGTTGCGCGCCCCGACGCTGAGGTCGACCCCTTCGATGCCCGACCAGGTGAGCTCGGCGTCGAACAGGGTGACGGCCTTGCGCGGCAGGAAGCCCGCCCCGTCAAGACGGCGCCATGCGCCAAAGTGCGTCGCGCGGGCCATGAAGCCGAAATCGCCGACCTTGGTCGTGGCCGAGAAATTACCGCGCCAGCGCGGGGTGCCGCGTTCGAACTCGGTAACGATCGCCGGGCTGAAGCCGACCGGCGGTGCGCCGCGCAGATGCTGCTCGTTATAGTTCACCGCCAGACTGAAATCGGTCGATGCATTGTCCGACCAGCCGTGACGATAGGTGCTGACGAGGTCGAAGCCGCGGACGCGGGTGTTCATCTCGTTCTGGAAGTAGCGCACCTGTTCGATGTCGGCACCATTGGGGAACCCGATGGCGGCAAGCGCGGCGCGTTCGGCTGCGGTCGTGTCGCGCGATGGCGTCAGCAGCAGTCGGTCGTCGACGTCGATCTGGTAGAAATCGAGCGTCGTCAGGAAGCCGTCGAGGCCGGTGAAAACGATACCGGCCGACATGTTGAATGAAGTTTCGGGCTTCAGCGCTTCCGATCCGAACACGCGCGCCGCGGGCGAACCCGGAACCAGCACGGCGTCGAGAATGAAGCCGCCGAGGCCGTCGAGCTGCGAGGTCAGGCTGGTGCCGAAGACCTGACCGGCGGCCGGGGCGCGGAAGCCGGTGCTGACTGATCCGCGCAGCGCAAATGCGTCGCTCAGCTCGAAGCGCGTGGCGGCCTTGTAGCTGAAATTGTCGCCGAACTGGTCATAGTCTTCGTAGCGCGCGGCGACCGACAGGTTCCACCACGGTGTGATGTCGGCATCGACTTCTCCGAACACCGCATAGCTCTTCGAATCGAAGCTGCCGGCGAATTCGGGCGAGAAGCCCTGAAAGCCGTTCGATCCGGCGGGCAGATCCTGCAGCGGGCCGGTGAGGTAGCTCGCCTCGTCACCCTGTCCGATGACATAGGTTTCCTTGCGATAGCTCGCGCCCGCAAAGGCCAGAATGTTGTCGGTCAGCTCGTACGAGATTTCGCCGTCGAACTGCAGCTCGCGCTGGGTCAGCGAACCCGGCTTGAACGAGGTGGGCGAGTTGACGCCCATCGACGCGTTGATCGTGCCGGTGATCGTATAATCGACGGTGTTGGTGCCATAACGTGCAGACAGATCCCACTTCAGGCGGCCGACCTCGTCGCGCAAACCGACAAGGGCGCTGAAATCCTCGAGATCTCCCGCGAATTCCGGAGTGAAGCCACCCGGATAGATTGCGGCAAGGTTGAACTGCTGCGGGTGCGCCGGCGACAGGTCGAAGGCGGAATTGGCATAGGTGTTGTGGCCGTTCAGGCCGCCTGCGGCGAAGGGCTGGCGAAGGCCGAAGGTGACCGAACTCTTGCCGGTCATATAGTTGCCGAACGAGTAGAGTTCGAGTTCGTCACCAAGCTCGAACCCGGCATTCCACACCGCCTTGAAAGCCATGTAGCGCGGATCGAGATTGCCTTCGGGATGCTCGGGCACACCTTGGACACCCGCCGCGCGTAGCGCAACCGCGCCTGCATGGCTGGCCTTCTTGGCGTAGGCCTTGGCCTGATCGGTATATTGGGCCGCAAGGTTGAAATACGCATTGTCGCCCATCGGAACCGCGATATGGCCCTGGATATCATAGGTCCGGCCACCGCTCTCATAATATTCGCCGACCTGACCGATGATCGACCCGCCGCTGCGGGCCTTCTTCAGTTCCATGTTGATCACGCCTGCGATGGCGTCGGAGCCGTACTGGGCCGACGCACCGTCGCGCAGCACTTCGACACTCGACAGCGCGATCGGGGGGATCACGTTGAAATCCTGCCCCTGCGAACCCGATGTCGAAGCGTGACCGGTACCGATCTGGACGATCGAGGCGCGGTGGCGGCGCTTGCCGTTCAGCAGCAGCAGCACATGGTCGGCCGGCGATCCGCGCAGCGTAATCGGGCGGACGAATGACGACCCGTCGTTGCCCTGCAGGCGCTGGGCATTGAAGGCAGGGACAAGCGTGCGCAGCGCATCGTTCACGTCGGTATAGCCCGTGGTGCTGATCTGCTCGGGCGAGATGACGTCGATGGCGACCGCGCTGTCGGTGATCGAGCGGTCCTTGCGGCGCGTGCCGATCACGACGATGTCGCTACCGCCATCGCTGGATTTGGCGCTATCCTCTTCGGGTGCTGCCGTCTGGGCGCTGGCCATCGGCGCGACCGCGAATGCGAGCGTTGACGACAACAACAGGCGTGACACGAACTTCGACATTATTCCCTCCTTTTGAACCCGTTTCCCCACCGGAAATGCGTTGATTTCCGTCATGTGCCATAATTTCTAAATTTTTCCTATCATAAAAAATATTGCTCAACTAGCAAAAACTTCCTAAGCAAATAGAGAGGGCTGCAGGGGCGGCCCCGCGGCATGGGCTGGCGGGAGGTTTTGCTTGAGCGGCATCGGGAAATTGGCGGCACTAGCGATGGGAGTCGTGCTCTCGAACGCGGCGTTCGCAGCGCCGGAGGGAGCGGACGCGGTGCTGATGGTGCACGCGGGATCGGTCATCGCAGTGCCCGGGAATGCGCCGCTGGGGCCCAGTACGGTTGTCGTGCGGGACGGCCGAATCGTTGAAATTCTGCCGGGCTATATTGAACGGCCCAATGCGAAGATAATCGATCTCAGAGGGCGAACAGTGCTGCCCGGCCTGATCGACACCCATGTCCACTTCAGCTTTTCGCCTGCGACGAAACTATGGTCTGCGGCGATCGACACGCCCGAGGATGTCGCGATCTTCGCTTTCTCCAATGCGAAAAAGACTCTGGAGGCCGGCTTTACCACGGTCCGCGACGTCGGGTCGGACGGCTATTCGATCCATGCGCTGCGCAATGCGGTCAACGAAGGCACCGTCGTGGGCCCGCGTATCTTCCTGTCGGGCACGTCGCTGTCGATCGTAGGCGGTCATGGCGACATGTCAGGCCTCAACCGCAAGGCGACAGAGGCGCTCTATCCCTATGACTATACCGGCGCCTGCACCGGCGGCGTCGAATGCGCGCTGCGCGTCCGCGAAGCGGCGAAATATGGCGCCGACCTCATCAAGATTACCTCGACCGGCGGGATCATGTCGCAGCAGGCGCGGGGCCTCGGCCAGCATCTCAGCGACGAGGAACTGACGGCGATCGTCACGACCGCGCACAGCCTGGGGCTGAAGGTCGCTGCGCATGCACACGGCGGCGCGGGGGTTACGGCCTCGGTGCGCGCCGGCGTCGATTCGATCGAACATGGCACCTGGCTCGATGAGGAGACCGCGAAAGAGATGGCGAAGCGCGGCACCTGGCTGGTTCCGACGCTCGGCCTGCTCGACGGGCGCAAGGATGCCGATGCCAGTCCAGAAGTGCGGGCGAAGATGGCCGAGGCACGCGCCGTCGCGGGACGGAACATCGCGCTCGCGGTCCGTTACAAGGTCAATATCGCGTTCGGTACCGATGCGGGCGTGTCGCCGCACGGGGAGAACGCCCGACAGTTCCGCCATATGGTCGAACAGGGACCGATGACCCCGGCAGCGGCCATACGCTCGGCGACGGTCGATGCCGCTGCGCTGCTCGGCCAGTCGGACAGGATCGGCACGATCGAGGTCGGGAAATTCGCCGATCTGATCGCGGTCGATGGCGATCCCTACCGCGACGTGACGCTGCTCGAACGTGTCTCCACGGTGATCAAGGGCGGGCAGGTGGTCGTCCACGATGGCCGTACCGGGCCTTGACTCATTCCAGCTGCAACAAGCTTCTCTTCCTCTCAACGGACATTGCAATGAACGCTCTCGATACAAAGATTTCCAAGAATGCCGGTCGTTCCACGCCGAATGATTTTGCCGGCGTCGTGACCGGTATTTTGGCCGGCCTCGACCTGTCGCTCGATGGGCGCGCGGGATCGGATTTGCCGGTATTTTCTCCCATCGACGGGTCGCAGCTGGCGACGCTGCGCACCGACAAAGCGGCCGATATGGACACGATGGTCGCGAACGCGCGTAGCGCCTTCGCCGCGTGGAAGAATGTTCCGGCGCCGCACCGCGGCGAACTCGTCCGTCGCTATGGTCTGCTGGTGCGCGAACATAAGGAAGCGCTGTCGCAGTTGCTGACGATCGAAAATGGCAAGATCCTGACCGAGGCGCGCGGCGAGGTGCAGGAAGTCATCGATATCTGCGAGTATGCCGTGGGCCTGTCCCGCCAGCTCTTCGGCCTGACCATCGCATCGGAGCGCGCCGAGCATCGGCTGACCGAATATTGGCATCCGCTAGGCGTGCTGGGTCTGATCTCGGCCTTCAACTTCCCCGCGGCGGTCTGGGCTTGGGGCACCACCGTCGCGCTCGTCTGCGGCGACAGCGCGATCTGGAAGCCATCTGAAAAGACCCCGCTCACCGCGCTCGCCTTTGCCGGGCTTCTTCAGAAAGCCGCTGCCGATTATGAGCTTGCACCCGATCATCTGGTACAGGTCGCGATCGGCGATGCCGAATGCGGTACGATCCTCGCCGACCACCCCGACGTCGCGATCGTCAGCGCGACCGGTAGCGTCCGCATGGGGCAGGATGTCGGCGTGCGCGTGCAGCGTCGTTTCGGCCGCCTCGTCCTCGAACTCGGCGGCAACAATGCCGCGATAGTCGCGCCGAGCGCCGACATGGGGCTCGCCTTGCGCGGAACGATCTTTGCGGCAACCGGGACGTGCGGGCAGCGCTGCACGACGCTGCGCCGGCTGATCGCACATGAGGATATCCGAGGCGATTTTGTGAAGCGGCTGATTGCTGCGGTCGGCAGCCTCAACGTCGGCAGCCCGCTCGACGATGCGACGCATGTCGGTCCGCTGATCGACAAGGCGGCATTCGATGCGATGCAGTGCGCGCTCGAACAGGCGCGAAACGAGGGCGGCATCGTCCATGGTGGCGAGCGGATCGAAGTCGCAGGTTCGCCCGGTGCTTATTATGTCCGGCCCGCTATCGTGGAAATGCCCGCGCAGACCGACATCGTCCGCAAGGAAACCTTTGCCCCGATCCTCTATGTCCTGTCCTATGGTGATTTTGCCGAGGCGATTTCGCTCCAGAACGGCGTGTCGCAAGGCCTGTCGTCGAGCGTCTTCACCTCCGACGTGCGCGAGGCCGAGAAATTCCAGTCGGCGCAAGGAAGCGACTGCGGCATCGCCAACGTCAATATCGGGACGAGCGGCGCCGAGATCGGCGGCGCGTTCGGCGGTGAGAAGGTCACCGGCGGCGGGCGCGTGTCGGGGTCCGACAGCTGGAAGAATTATATGCGCCGCGTTACCGCGACGGTGAATTACTCGACATCGCTCCCGCTTGCGCAGGGCGTGAAGTTCGACCTCGATATCGACTGAAGACCAGAGAATTTTATCCGGAGAAGATGATATGACCCCCAAATATCTGACATGGATCGCATCGGCGGCGATGCTCGCGCTCGCGGCGCCGGCTTCGGCGCAGACCGGTAGCTTTCAGGGCACCTCGCTGCTCGGCGAACCGATGTATACGGCGCCTGCGCGCAACGCGAACGTCGCCGCGGTCGAGACGCTCGAACGCGCTGCGCGTGATGCGAAGGCGGCGTTCGAGGCCAACATGACCGTCGACACCGCGACCTGGTACGGCCGCGTCCTTTTCTATCAGGGCTACACCAGGGAATCGGCGGCGATTTACGATCAGGCGCTGAAGCGTTTCCCCAATTCGGGCAAGCTGCTCCGCCACCGCGCGCACCGCGCCTTCTCGCTGCGCGAGTTCGACAAGTCGATCGAGCTGGGGCTGAAGGCCGCGAAGCTCTACGAGAACCAGCCGCTTGAGCGCGAAAAGCCGGGTCCGGACTATTTCCCGGGCGACCCCGATATCGTGCAATATTATCTCTATTATCACCTCGGGCAGGCCTATTTTGGCAAGCACGACTATGACAATGCCGCCAAATGGTTCGCCAAATCGGCCGAGGCGGCGTCCTTCACGCGCGACCTCGATGCGCGCACCGCCAATGCCTATTGGGAATATCTTTCGCTCGCTCGCGGCGGCCACATGCGCGAAGCGCAGAAGGTTCTCGACGGCTATGACCTGACGCTGTTCGAGGTTCATCCGAAGGGCGGGTCGGACACTTATTTCGACGGGCTGCAACTGTTCAAGGGCAACCGCGCTGCTGACAGCTTCTTCAGCGACAAGGATGGAGGGCGCGCCTTTGCGACCGCCGACGGCGTCGCCGCATCGACCGCATACAGCCTCGCCAACTATTACATCCTGAGCGGCGAACCCGAGAAGGCGAAGCCGTGGCTGAAGCGTTCGATCAACGTCGATAGCTGGAGCTTCTTCGCGCGCATCCAGGCCGAGGCAGATTGGGTGCTGCTGTTCCCGAACGAAAAGCCCTGAACCAAAGCATCAAACGGCGCACTGGGTGAGCGGCGGACCCGCACGATCGGGCCGGAAAAAAGGGAGAGACGCATCGTGAACAACTGGACCCGCCGCAAACCCATCGCCCCGGCCGGCGAGCGCAGCGCCGATGCGTTACCGCCGAGCCTGTCGTGGCCGCAACTGATGGCGATGGGCGTGGGTGCGATTATCGGGACCGGCATCCTGACCCTTATCGGCGTCGGGGTCGACAGGGCAGGGCCGGCGGTGCTGATCTCCTTTGCGATCGCCGGTGCGGTGTGCGCCTGCGCCGCGCTCGCCTATGCCGAATTGTCGGCGATGATGCCCGCGGCGGGCAGCGCCTACAGCTATTCTTATGCGGGTCTTGGCGAGGTCTTTGCGTGGGTGGTCGGCTGGAGCCTGATCCTAGAATATTCGCTCGTTGTCTCGACTGTCGCGGTCGGTTGGTCGGGCTATGCTTCGCCCCTGCTGACGGGGGTCGGCTTTCCCGAGGCGCTCACCAAAGGGCCCGAGCTTGGCGGGCTGGTCAATCTGCCCGCCGTTGCGATCATTGCGATCGTGACCGGCCTTTTGCTGCTCGGCACGCGCGAAAGCGCGCGGATCAACTCGATTCTCGTCGTCGTGAAGATCGTCACCCTGATGCTCTTCGTCGGCTATACGTTGCCCTATTTCGACGCCGCGAACCTCGATCCGTTCATGCCCTATGGCTATGCCGCGCATGTCGACAGTGACGGGGTTCAACGCGGGGTTATGGCAGCGGCTGCGATCATCTTCTTCGCTTTCTATGGCTTCGACGCAATCTCGACCGCGGCCGAGGAAACGAAGCGTCCGGCGCGCGACCTGCCTATCGCGATCATCGGATCGATGGCCGTCTGCACGATGATCTACATGCTCGTCGCCGCGACGGCAGTCGGAGCGATTCCGTTCGCGCGCTTCGCCGACAGCCCCGAGCCGCTAGCGCTGATCCTGCGCTCCATCGGGCAGGGCGGCATCGCGCAGGTCGTCGCGACGACCGCGGTTATCGCCCTGCCGACCGTGCTACTCGCTTTCCTCTACGGGCAAAGCCGCATCTTCCTCGCGATGGCGCGCGACGGCTTCCTGCCGCAGCGTCTCGCTCGCATATCGCGGCGTGGTACGCCAACACGTATCACGTTGCTGACGGCTGTGATCGTCGCGGTCCTCGCCGGCCTGCTTCCGATCGGCAAGGTCGCGGCGCTTGCGAATGCCGGAACCCTGATCGCGTTCATGGCGGTGGGCCTATGCCTGATCGTGCTGCGCCGCCGCGCGCCCGACACGCCCCGGCCTTTCCGCAACCGTGCCGTATGGCTCGTCGGGATCGGGACCATCGGGGGCTGCCTTTATCTCTTCTGCAGCCTGCCGCTCCAGACCCTGTTATGGTGTCTGGTGTGGAACCTGATCGGGCTTGGCCTCTATGCGATTTTCGGACAACATCGAAGTGTTCTGGGCGGCGCGCAACCCAAAGGCTAGGGCCTCTTGCACGCAAGAACTGGATATCCTCAAATAACGAAGTGCGGCAGTTCGACTGAAGCCCCAAGGGGAAAAATCCGCGAAACCAAGCGCCAGCAAACGTCCGCTTTTTCAGATGGGTCCCCCGGAAGCGGCCTGACCGCTCTCGGCCAGACCGCGCTTCGAAACGCCTCCGGGCTCTATAGCTGGGGTCCGAAATTAGCCGACGCGAACGTTGGCTCGCCTAGAATTTCACGCTCAATCCGCCGGTAATCCGGCGGTCGGTCAGGCCCTGGAAGCAGAGCAGGGCCTCGTTGTTCACGCAATATTGGTTCTGGTCGCCGCGCAGCAGGTTGATACCCTCGACCCCGACATTGATATTCTCGGTAATGTCGTAGTTGATGCTGGCGTTGAGCTGCCCCCGCGCACCGTTGATCAGCGGCAGCCCGAAGAAGAACGGATCGTTCGACACATAGCTTGAGCGCCACGTGTAGCGCAGGCGCGCGTTCAGACCGTATTTGTCGTAGAACAGCGTCGCATTGTAAGCATATTTCGACAGGTTTGTCAGCGAGATCAGGTCCTGCGAACCCGGATGGCCGAGCTGAGTGAATACCGTCCGCGGACCATCGGCGACGCGATATTCGCGCGCCGAGCCGCCCGCCTTCTGATAGGTGAAGTTGCCGATGATGCCGAAGCCCGAAGCGAAGCCGAGCACATCTTCCCATGCCGACAGATCGTGCTGGAATGCGACTTCGATACCCGTTTGCGTCGTCGTCCCCGGAACGTTGAACGTCGAACTCCGGGGCACGCAGATGCCAACGCCCTGAATCGGGTTGTTGATGTTGCGGTTGGCGATCGGGTTATAGATGCCGCCGCCGGGGCAGGCGGGGTCGATCGAGATGTTGAGATTGCCGTTCGCATCGAGGTTCGGCGCCGGATCTTCCTGCCGCTGCGCGAACAGGTTCGTGCGGCTCTTGTGGAAGAAGCCGATGCTGATCAGGCTCGACGGAGCGAAATAATATTCGCCCGACAGGTCGAACGACCACACCGCTTCGGGAACGAGATCGGGGTTGCCGACCGCGACGGGCGTATTGGCGCCCGTACCGAACGAGAAGGACGTCGACAGCGTGTCGAAATTCGGCCGGCGGATGTCGCGCGCAATACCCGCGCGGACGAGGAGCTTGTCGGCGGGTTCGAGGACGAGGCTGAAGCGCGGGAGCAGGAAATTATACGAGCTCTTGGCGACCGTCTGCCCGGTCACCGAGCCATTCGCGATATTGTTGCCTGTCGACGCCAGCTTGGTATGCAGCCAGCGGAAACCGGCGTTGCCGCGCACCGCCATGCCCGCGATCTCGCCCTCCATATTGGCTTGGAAATAGGCGGCGTTCGTCGTTTCCTTGATCTTGAAGAAGCCTGCGAAGGATTCGGTCGGCGTGGCGAGCGAAGCAACCGCCGGCCCTTGCGTCCGCGCTGCGTTGCTCGCGGCAATGGCTTCGTTGAGCGAGGCGAGCACACTCGCCGGATCGCGGAACGCCAGCCCGCCGTCGATCAGCAGGAAGTCCGGGAAATAGAGCCGGCGTCCGTCGGCGGCGTTGAAGTTGCGCGGGCCCGGGATCAATATGTCCGAAAACAGGTCGCCCGACGGCCGGTTCCACGCGGTGGTGGTGTTCGTCAGGCTGACATTGTTCGAAAATTCGTTGTTCTCGGCCGATGTCCGGTTCCAGCGCCAGCCGAAATCGACCGAGGTGACGAAGGGGTTGAGGTCGCTCGTGTCGTAAGAGAAATCGAGGCGCGCGGCGCGTTCCTGATTGTCGGTCGAGTTCGCGCCCTGCGTGACCTGTTGCAGCTGATAATTGGCGGGATCGAGCAATTGCGCGGTCGTCGGCGCGAAGGGGCTCGCCTGATCGATGCCGAATTGCAGCGTGCCGCCGCGCAGGTCGAATTCGATCGGCACGCCATTGTCGATGCTGCGTCCGATCACCGGCTGCGGCCCGTTCGGGTTGATGAAGTCGAGCGTCGTGGAGAAGTTCGGGAAATCCGATTTGGAGGTCGACAGCGATACTTCGGCGCGGACATTCAGCTTGTCGGTCGCCTGCCAGTCGGTGCCGAAATCGAACACGCGGCTCTTCGTCACACGCGCGCCGGTGTCGCTCGACGTCCGCAGGTTCGGATCGATGACGCTTCCGGTCGTGCCACCGATGCCGATGGTGCCGGCAACCGCCGCCTGCACGCTCCCCAGATCGATCGGGCCGTTCGGACCGTTAAGCGACCCGAAATCGACCGTTTCGAAATCGGTGTTGTTCATCGCGTCGACGACCGACGGCGTCGCGGTGCCCGAAATCTGCACGCGGTGACTCTGCTGGCCGCGGCGCTGGTTGTTCAGCGTCGCGTCGAAATAGAATTTCAGGTCATCGTTCGGCTTCCACTCGAGGGCTGCGGTGCCGTTGTAGGTCTCATACTCATAATTCTCGAGCCCCTGCTGCAGAAACTGGATGCGCAGAAACGGAAAAGCCTCGGCGCTCGGGCCCGAGCCTGGAAGCACCAGTGCGTCGCGGTCGACGCGCGGCTTGAACGACGCGACATCCTGCCGCGCATAGCTGCCGCTCACGACGATGCCGATTTCGCCGATGCCGGTGTCCCAACGGTTACCGAGCGTCGCCGACAGGCGGGGCAGCGTCGATTTCGACAGGTCGCTGTTCTCCATCTGCGCGCGCGCGGCGATCAGCGGGTTCTTGAGGTCGAGTGGGCGGATTGTCCGCAGGTTGATCGTGCCGCCGACCGATCCTTCGATCGTCTGCGCGGTCGGAACCTTGGTGACCTCGACCGACGCGATGAGCGCAGCGGGCAGATCCTCGAAGCTGATCCCCGAACGCCCGGCGCCCGATCCGACGGTCGAAACGCCGTTGATTTCAGTTCGGTTCGCGTCGGTGCCGCGGATCTGCACGGCGTTGCCGACCCCGGCCTGTCGGGTGATCTGGACCCCGGTGACATTTTCCAGCACTTCGGCGAGGTTCTGATCGGGCAGCTTGCCGATATCTTCGGCCTGAATGACCTCGACGATATTGTCGGTCGCGCGTTTTTCGCCCAGCGCGGTGGCAAGGGAACTGCGGATGCCGGTGACGACGATCGCATCATCGCTCACGTCCTCGGAACCGGTTGCATCCTGCGCTGCTGCATCCTGCGCAAGGGCCGGGGCGGCGAGCATCGCCATCGCTGTCGTGCCGAGCAGCGCCGCCGCAAAATTGATGTTGCCGCACGAACCGCGCACGAGGCTGTCCCGAATCATCCCACTCTCCCTCTTTGGCTTTGTTTGGAGACAGGCTCGTCGTGTCAGACCAATATGTCAACCCACCTTGTATGCCGAAACACGGTTGATATTGTCATACCTCTTGTATAGTCCAGTGGGCAAGAATCATAAGAAGGGCGAGGCGCAGTGCAGATAAGGGCGGTTCTAACGGCAGTAACGCTGGTCTCGACGGCGCATCCGGCGCTGGCGCGCGACATGCTGGTGTCGGATCAGGCGCAGTATAAGGCAGCGGTGAAGAAGGCGCAGCCGGGCGACACGATCGTCCTCGCCGATGGCGAATGGCGCGACTTCCAGATCGTCTTCACCGGCACCGGTACCGTGGCCAAGCCGATCATTCTGACCGCGCAAACCAAAGGGAAGGTGCTGCTGACCGGTCAGTCGAACCTGCGTATCGGCGGACGGCATCTCGTCGTTTCGGGTCTTGTCTTCAAAAATGGCGCGAGCCCGACCGACGAAGTGATCAGCTTTCGTCGCGATTCAAAAACGCTCGCGAGCGACACGCGCGTGACCGAGGTCGTGATCGATGGCTATAGCAAGGCCGACCGCCGTGCCGAGGACATCTGGGTCGCGCTCTATGGCACCGGCAATCGCGTCGATCATTCGCATTTCGAGGGCAAGACGAACAGCGGCGTCACGCTCGCGGCAATCCGCCGCGCCGGCGATCCGCTCGATAACCGTCACCGGATCGATCATAATTATTTCGGCCCGCGCCCGCCGCTCGGCTCGAATGGCGGCGAGACGATCCGCATCGGCACTAGCGAGGAGTCGCTGTCGGCGTCGAATACGATGATTGAACGCAACATCTTCGATCGCACCAGCGGCGAGGTCGAGATCGTCTCGATCAAATCCGGCGGCAATATCATCCGCGAAAATTTGGTGCTCGAGGCGCAAGGCGCTTTCGTGCTCCGCCACGGCAACGGCAACCTCGTTGAACGTAACATCTTTCTCGGCAAGGGCGTGCCCGATACGGGCGGCGTGCGCGTGATCAACCGCGACCAGATCGTACGCGGCAACTATTTCGAGGGGCTCGCGGGCACTTCGTTCAAGAGCGCGCTCAGCGTGATGAACGGCGTGCCCAATTCGGTGATCAACCGCTATCATCAGGTTGCGAACGCGCGGATCGAGAATAACAGCATTATCGACAGCGCGCGCATCACGCTGGCGGCGGGGGCCGACGCGGAACGCTCGGCGGCGCCAACGGACAGCAAGTTCGAACGCAATCTGATCGTCGGCGTGAAAGGGCAGGATCCTTTCCGCGCCGAGGGCGAGGTCTCCGGCATCGCGTTCGCAGGCAATGTCGAGGCGAAGGTCGCGAAGCCGCTGCTGGGCGCGGGCGTCGAACAGCGCGAGGTCGAACTCGAACGCGCTGCCAACGGTCTGCTCTATCCGGTCGATCCGGCGCTCGCCGCGGTCGGCGCGCCGCGCGACCTGAAGCCCGTAACGCGCGCCGAGGTCGGTGCGAGCTGGTATCGCGGCGATGCACCCGAAGCGGGGTTCGGCACCGGCAAGACCAGTCCGCTTGCCGCAGGGACGTCGCTCGCAGAAGCGGTGGCCTCTGCCAACGCCGGCGACACGCTGGCGCTCGCCACCGGCACATATGACGTCGCGGCGCCGCTTACGCTCTGCCACCGGCTGACTATCGCTGGTGCAAAAGGCGCAAAGCCCGTACTGCGCGTCGCGTCAGGCCTCGCGCAGATAGCAAGCGGAGGCGGACTTATGCTCGAAAATCTGGTGATCGACGCCAGCGCGGCTTCGGGCGAAACGGCGTTGATTGCCGTCGGTTCCGGCGTCGCGCCCAATTATGCGGTAAGGCTCGACGGCGTATCGGTGCGCGGACCCGGCAAGGGGCGTCTCGACGGCATCGCGATGGCGCCCGGCACCTTCGCCGACGATGTGACCATCAGGAACAGCGATTTCGCCGGGATGGGTGTCGTCGTTGCCGCGACCGGCGAGCAGGAGCCCAAGGGCTGGTATCCGATGGAGCGGCTGACGATCGCTGGCAGCCGTTTCGTGCGCGTCGCGATGGTGGCTGACCTGCTGCGCAAGGGAACCGACGAAAGCACCTTCGGTCCGTGGTTCGCTATGACCGGATCGAGCGTCGCCGACAGCGGCCGCGATGGCACGTCGCTGCGCATCTCTGGGGCCCAGCACGTCGACATTGCACAGAATAATTTTGCGAAATCGGACGGCATCCTCGTCATCCATTCGGTCGGGGCGCCGGAAACGCGGATTGCGTCGAACGTCTTTTCTGCGACGCCAGCTCCGCGGATCGAAGAGCTTGCGTGGAAGGGGGCGCCGCGCGGTCAGGTCACCGGCAATGTCGTGGAGGCGCGTCCGTGACACGCACCCTAGCCCTCCTGCTCGCCGCTGCCACGCTGCCCGCCGCCCCCGCGGTCGCGCAAACCCCGCCCGCGGCGTCGCCGCAAGCCTATGCGCCGCTTTTCGCCGGCGAGGTCGATCGCGCACGGCGCGACGTCGATGCATCGATCAAGGCGGGAATCCATGTGCCCGTGCCGAAGGACCCCGGCGGCGGCTTCACCCACGAACAACACAAGCGCAATTACCGCACGATCTTCGAGGGCGGGCAGCTTTTCCGCCTGACCGGCGACGTCCGCTATCGCGATCATGTCCGCGACCTGCTGCTCGCCTATGCCGACCTCTATCCGAAGCTCGGACCGCATCCTGCCGCCTCGAACCAGGTTCCGGGCCGGCTCTTCTGGCAAAGCCTCAATGACAGTGTCTTCCTCGTGAATGCGGTGCAGGGCTATGCCGAGATTCGCGATGCGCTCTCCGCCGCCGACCGCAAGCGGATCGACGATCAGGTCATCCGTCCGATGGCGCGTTTCCTTTCGGACGGCTCGCCCGAGGTGATCAACCGCATCCACAATCACGCGACCTGGGCCGCGGCGGGCGTCGGTCTGTCGGGCTATCTGCTTGGTGACCGCGACTTGATCGACAAGGCGTTGTTCGGGCTCGACAAGAGCGGCGCGGCGGGCTTCCTGCGCCAGCTCGACCTGCTCTTTTCGCCCGACGGCTATTATGCCGAAGGGCCCTATTATCAGCGCTATGCGCTCCAGCCTTTCGTCGTTTTCGCCGCCGCGATCGCGGCGAACGATCCGGATCGCAAGATCTTCGAATATCGGGGCGGCATCGTATTGAAGGCGATCCGCACCGCGATCGACGTGACGCACGACGGCTATTTCCTCCCGATCAACGACGCGATGCCCGACAAGAGCCTGCGCACCGAGGAACTCTATCACGCCGTCGCGATCGCCTATGGCGCGACCAAGGATCCCACCTTCCTGTCGATCGCCGACTGGCAGGGCCGCACGGTGCTGACCCCGGCGGGGCAGGCGATGGCCGCCGACCTTGCTGCGGGTAAGGCCAAGCCCTGGCCGTTCGGCTCGCGGCTGCTATCCGATGGTCCCGACGGCACGGACGGCGCGCTCGTTCTGTTGCGGACCAAATCCGATCCGACCGGCCCCTTGCTCGTCGCCAAGAATACGGTGCAGGGCATGGGCCACGGCCATTTCGACCGGCTCGGCTGGCTCTATTACGACGAGACCGGTGCGGTCGTGACCGACTATGGCGCGGCGCGCTTCCTCAATGTCGAGGCGAAGCGGGGCGGGCGCTATCTCCCTGAAAACGACAGCTGGGCGAGCGCGACGGTCGCCCACAACACGCTGGTCGTCGACGAGCAAAGCCACTTCGGGGGCGACTGGAAAGCCGGCGAGAAATCGGGGACGCGCCAACTCGCGGCGTCGCTCGAAGGCCCGACGCGCTACGCGATCGGGGAAATCGACAGCGCGTATAAGGCCGTCCGCATCCGCCGCGCGCTGCTGCTCGTCGAAGTCGACGGCCTCGCCAATCCTCTCACGCTCGATATCCTCCACGGGGCTGGCAGCGGCAGGCATCGTTATGACCTGCCGCTGCATTTTTCGGGGCAGATCATCGACAGCGACATCGCGTTCGACCGCAAGCTCGCCGAGCGCCCGGTGCTGGGCAAGGCGAACGGCTACGAGCATTTGTGGGTCGACGGCGAAGGCACCAAGGCGGGCAAGGCTCGTCTGACATGGATGCACGGCAGTCGCTTCTATTCATACCATATGCTGCCGCCCGCGGGCGCGCGCTTCATCGTCGCCGAAAGCGGTGCCAACGATCCCGAGTTCAACCTGCGCCGCGAACCCGCGCTGATCCAGCGTATCGATGGTGCGGCGGATGCGACCTTCGTCAGCCTGCTCGAACCGCACGGCGCCTATGACGCGTCGGCCGAAACCGTCGTCGCGAGCAGCGCGCGCGTGACGGCGCTCGAACATCGCCAGGAAAAGGGCATCGATCTTGTCCTGATCACGCTGGTCGACGGCCGCCGCATCGCGATCGCGGTCGCCGACGATGTCACCGCCGGGGCGAAACACAGCGTCGCCATCGACGGCCGCGCCCTCGCGTGGAGCGGCCCCGTCGGTCGCCTCGACCTGGCCAAAACCGGAGCCAAGAAATGAGCAATATCAAGGGCCGCTTCCGCTGGGGCGTGATTGCGCTGATCGCGCTTGCGACCGTCATCAATTATATCGACCGCAACGCGCTCGCGGTGATGTGGCCCGAGGTGTCGAAGGAAATCGGCGCCACCAAGGAAGATTATGCGCTGCTGCTGACGATCTTCATGATCTTCTACGCCTTCGGCCAGTCGATCTTCGGGCGCATCTTCGACGCGATCGGCACGCGCATGGGCTTCACCATCTCCATCGTTTTCTGGTCGCTGTCGATTGCGGCGCATGCACTGGTGCGTTCGATGCCGTTGCTCCTCGTCCTGCGCGCGACGCTCGGCGTCAGCGAGGCGGGCAACTGGCCCGGCGCGGCGAAGGCAAACGCTTTGTGGTTCCCGTCGCGCGAGCGCGCGCTGGCGCAGGGCGTCTTCAACGCCGGGGCATCGCTCGGGGGCATCATCTCGGCGCCGTTGATCGCGCTGTTGTTCGTCCAGTTTGGCTGGCACGGCACTTTCTTGCTGATCGGTGTGCTCGGCTTCATCTGGCTCGTGCCCTGGCTCTGGCTCTACAAGGCCGATCCCGAAAAGCATCCGGGGCTGAGCGAGGATGAGCGCGACTATATCCTGACCGGCCGCACCGAAGCCGGCCGCGACGATAGCCGCCGCGTGCCGCTCGGCGAACTGCTCCGCTATCGCCAGAGCTGGGGCGTCATCCTGTCGCGCTTCTTTCTCGATCCCGTGTGGTGGCTTTTCGTGTCGTGGCTGCCGATCTATCTCGCCGAAACCTTCGGCTTCGACGTCAAGCAGATCGGCCTCTTTGCGTGGGTGCCTTTTGTCGGCGCGATGCTCGGCAGCCTGTTCGGCGGCTGGCTCGCCGGGCGGATCATTGCGCGTGGCGGCGGCGTGCACAAGGCGCGCACGCTGACCATCGCCATAGGCTGCGCGATCATGTTGCCGGCGCTGCTGTTCACCATCGGCGCCAGCGATCCACTCTCCGCGGTGCTGTTGATCGCGTGCATCCTCTTCGGCTTCCAGATGGCGATCGGAAATATCCAGACGCTGCCGAGCGACTATTTTGGCGGCGGCGCGGTCGGCAGCCTCGCGGGGATCAGCGGCACCGCCGCGGTCGCTGGCACGCTGATCACGACCTGGCTGGTCCCTGTACTCACCAAGACGAGCTACGCGCCGATCTTTGCATTGAGCGCGGCGATCGTGCCGATCTCCTTCCTCTGCTTCTGGCTGATCGGCGGACGCGTCGAACCGGTCGTCACTCCACCCGCCAACACCCAAGAATAAGGAATAGCATCACATGAACCTCCAGGGGAAAACCGCGCTCGTCACCGGCGGCGGCCGCGACATCGGCCGATCGGTCTCGATCGCGCTCGCGCGCGCCGGCGTCCGCGTCGCGATCAATTACAACAGCGGCCGTGAGGCCGCCGAAGAAACGCTGAAGACGATCAAGGATGCGGGCGGCGATGCTTTCCTGATCCAGGCCGACGTCACCGACAGCGGCGCGGTCAAGGCGATGCTCGACGAAGTCGGCATCGCGTTCAGCGGCCGGCTCGACATTCTCGTCAACCTCGCGGGCGGCATGGTCGCGCGCAAGACGCTGAGCGAGATGGACGAAGAATTCTTCGACCATGTGATGACGCTCAATCTCAAATCGGCTTTTCTCGTCCTCCAAGCGTCGCAGCCATTCCTCGGCGAAGGTTCGGCCGTCGTGAACGTGTCGTCGCTCGCGGGCCGTGACGGCGGCGGTCCGGGCGCGTCGGTCTATGCGACCGCAAAGGGCGCGCTGATGACGTATACGCGCTCGATGGCCAAGGAACTCGGCCCGCAGGGTATTCGCGTCAACGCCGTATGCCCCGGCCTGATCGGCACCAGCTTCCACGACATCTTCTCGAAGCCTGAGGGTCGTGCCGCGGTCGCGGGCAACACGCCGCTGCGCCGTGAAGGCCATCCCGACGAGGTCGCCGACGCGATCGTCTATCTGGCATCGCCGGCCGCGAGCTTCCTTGCAGGCGTCTGCCTCGACATCAACGGCGGGTTGGGTTTCTCCTGATGCGCCGGCTCCTTGCGACCGCGGCGGTCGCCCTGCTCGCGAGCGGGGCGCAGGCCCAGACCCGCGAGCGGACCGATGCACCGCCGCTCGAGCCGTACAAGATCATCCTTGTCGGCGATTCGACGATGGCGCCGCACAGCGGCTGGGGCGGGGCATTCTGCTCACGCCACGTCAAATCGTCGGTCGCATGCGTCAACGCCGGCCGCGGCGGTCGCAGCACGCGCAGCTACCGTCAGGAAGGCAGCTGGGACATCGCGCTCGCCGAGGCGAAGGTGCCGGGCTATCGCGGCACCTGGGTGCTGATCCAGTTCGGGCACAATGACCAGTCGTCGAAGTCCGAACGCTGGACCGACGAGACCACCGAGTTTCCTGCCAACCTCCGCCGCTTCGTCGAAGAGGTGCGCGCGGCAGGGGCGACGCCGGTGCTCGTCACCCCGCTGACGCGTCGCGAATTCAAGGACGGCAAGCTCAAGAACACGCTTGCGAGTTGGTCCGATCAGGTGCGCGGCGTTGCGAAGGCGATGGACGTGCCGCTCGTCGACCTCAACGCGCTGAGTGCTGCGCAGGTGCAGGAAATGGGTGCGGAGACGGCGAGCAAGCTCGCGCAGGAGCCGCCGACCGACGAGGAGCTTGCCGCAGCGAAGGCAGGCACGACGCTGACCGCGCGGCCGGCACCGCCCGAGCCGGCGCCGATCGCGGGCGATGGCGCGCGCGGGCAGGTAACGCGCAAGTTCGACTACACACACCTCGGCGATGTCGGTGCCGAGGTGACCGCCAAGCTGGTGACGCAGGCGCTTGCTCGCGCGGTGCCCGGCCTCAGGAGCCAGCTTGTCCGCTGATGAGATGTGTATGGCAATTTGGACTAACCAAATTGCCATACACAATTGTTGACAAAATGGTCGGCATATCGGAAACGGCCGCCACAGAATCGATTTTCAGGGAGAGACTAGGTGAATTCTCGCAATCCGATCCGCGCGCGCAGCCTGCGTGCCGCGTTGCTGGCTGGTGCCGGTTCGACGTTGCTGATCGCCGCGGTGCCCGCGATGGGGCAGGACACGCCCGCGTCGCAGGCCGAGCCCGATGAGGACTCGATCGTCGTCACCGGTATTCGCGAGACGATCCAGAATTCGATCAACACCAAGCGCGCCGAAACGGCGATCGTCGACGCTTTGTCGTCGGACGATATCGGCGACATCCCGGCGATCTCGGTGGGGCAGGCGATCCAGACGATCACCGGCGCGACGACGCACCGCGAAAAGGGCGACGCCTCCGAAATCGCTCTCCGCGGCCTTGGCCCCTTCCTGTCGAACGCGACCTTCAACGGCCGCGACGCGACGAACGGCAGTGGCGACCGCTCGGTAAACTTCAACCAGTTTCCGTCCGAGCTGGTCAACAATATCAAGATCTACAAGACCCAGCAGGCGAGCCTCGTCGAAGGCGGCGTTGCCGGCACGATCGAGATCGGCACGCTCCGCCCGCTCGATTTCGGCAAGCGCCGTCTGCAGGCCGATATCAAGGCGCAATATAATCCCTATGGCGACCGCATCGTCGGCTCGGGCGGCATCGGCTGGCGCGGCACGCTGAGCTATGTCGACCAGTTCGCGAACGACACGATCGGTATCGCGATCGGCGTCCAGCGCAACGACACGAACAATCCCGAGGAAACCTTCGCGGCGTCGACCACCTGGACTGCGTGTCAGGCGTCGCCCGTCGTCGCGAACAACAATTGCAACGAATATACGCGCGACGAATATGGGCAGAACCTGCCCTTCTACCTCGTCCCCAACGCCTACACCTTCCGCCAGATCAGCGAGACCGACAAGCGCGATGCGATCTTCGGATCAATCCAGTGGCGCCCGTCGGACCGGTTCAACATCAACCTCGACGTCCAATATTCGGACCGCACCTATGTCGAGAACCGCCGCGACCTCAACCTGTCCGAGGGTCGCTATGGCCTGACCAATGTCGTCTATGACGAGAATGGCATCGTTCAGAGCCTCAATGGCCTGAGCTCGCTCGAATCCAACGGCTCCGAACTGTCGCGGTCGGAGGAATATCTGGGCGGCGGTCTGTCGGTCGAATGGCAGCCGTCGGACCGGCTGACCGTCACCTTCGACGGCAGCTATTCGCGCACCGTTCGTACCGAGATCGAGCGCAATTTCCGTCTGCGCACCGACCCCACCGACGTCAACGGCGTGCGCACCGTGTTCAACAATATGCGCATCCCTTACACCTATTCGATCACGCCGGGCAGCTTCGTCCCGACGATCACGATCGATCCGCGCTTCGACCTCAATAATCACAATCTCTTCTGGGACGACGCGCGCTTCCGCCGTGACGAGAGCAAGCGGCACAACGAAATCTACGCGGGCCGCTTCGACGTTGCCTATGAAATGGACGGCTTTTTCAGCAAGGTTTCGGCGGGCGGCCGCTGGTCGCACCTGACGTACCGCGATTATGACGTCCGCAACGGCGACTTCAACCTGAACCCGGCAATCGCCGAGGATCGCCGCATCAACAACCTCTGCCGCACAGCCTTCCCGCAGCAGGATTATCTGTCGGCCGCGAAAGGCAACAACATTAACAGCTGGGCGACCTTCGACGTCGACTGCCTGTTCCGCGAATATATGGGCAGCGAGGATCCCGGCCTTCCCGCCGACACGCGCTCGGTCGCCAATCGCGACGTCACCGAACGCACGCTCGCGGGATATGTCATGGCCGAATATGACGGCGATCTGGGCAATATGCCAGTGCGCGGCAATTTCGGCGTGCGCGTCGTCAACACCCGCGTGACCTCGGACGGCCTGCGCAGCGATCTCAGCATCGTCACCAATCCCGATGGCTCGATCCGGCTCGTCACTTCGGGCGATTTCGACACGGTGACGATCAAGAGCCAGAACACGCGTATCCTGCCCAGTGTGAACGCGATCTTCGAGGTCGCGCCGAACACGCTGCTGCGCGCCGCTGCCTATCGCGCGATGTCGCGTCCGAACCCCAGCTCGCTCGGTGCCGGACGAACGATCCTGCTCGAGGACGGCACCAGCTTCACCTCGATCGAGGATGCGATCCGCAACATCACCGCGAACGGCAGCCCGCGCCTGAAGCCGCTGATGTCGTGGAACGGCGACCTGTCGCTCGAATGGTATCCGAACAAGGACAGCCTGCTGTCGGCGACGGTTTATTACAAGCAGTTCACCGGCGGTTTCCAGCCGGTGGTCTTCAACGAGGATTTCACGATCGACGGCCAGTCGGTGTCGATCCCGGTGACGCAGACGCGCAACAGCCCCGAAAAGTCGCGCATCTATGGCCTCGAGCTGACTGCGGCGACGCGCTTCAGCTTCCTGCCCAAGCCGCTCGACGGACTGGGTGCCAAGGTCAGCTACAATTACGCCGATTCCAACTTCAAGACGCAGGATATCCGGCTCGGCGAGGTCTATGATCCCGAAACCGATACGGTCAGCGCGGGCATCATCCCGCCCGCGAACCTGTCGGGCTATTCAAAGCATGTGCTGTCGGCGCAGGCCTATTACGAGATCGGCCCTGTATCGCTGCAGGCGATCTACAATTACCGCGCGAAATATTTCCAGGACTTCGTCGGCGGCAACAGCCAGCTACGTTATGTCGCGCCCAGCGAAACCGTCGATTTCCGCGCGTCGCTGGACCTGATGAAGGGCGTGTCGTTGCGCTTCGAGGCGCTCAACATCTTCAACGAGCCGAAGGCGACCTATATGCCGGTCTATGGCAGCAGCCGTCAGTATCATTATTATGGCGCCAAATATTTCATCGGCATCCGGGCGCGGATCTAGAACTAAGTTCGGTCATGGGCTTCAAACTTGTCATACCGGATTGTATGGACCCCCATAAGCGCATTTGGGGAGATGATTGAGCCATGGCCGAACGCCGCCTTTTTGAGGATATCGCCGACGAAATCCGGCGCCTGATTCTCGACGGAAGCTACCCGCCGGGAACGCGCCTTCCGGGCGAACGCGAATTGTCCGAGCGGTTCGAGGTCAGCCGCGTGACAATTCGCGAGGCCGAGATCGCGCTCCAAGCGACGGGGTGGATTCACATTCGCACCGGCGCGGGCGCCTATGTCGAGGCGATCCTGCCCGGCGACAACGCGATCCTGCCCAAGGTCAGCGCATTCGAACTCACCGAGGCGCGCTCGCTGTTCGAGGCCGAGGCGGCGGCGCTTGCCGCACCGACGATTTCGGCCGAAACATTGGCGAAGCTGGACGATTTGCTCGACGCGATGGCCGACGATGGCAAGAGCGAGGAAGAGATCAGCGCGATCGACCGTGAATTCCACATGACGATCGCCGCAGCGTCGAGCAACAAGGCGATCATCCATGTGATCGAAAGCCTGTGGCGGATGCGGATGGAATTGCCCGAAGTGCGGAGCAGCCATTCGCTGGTGTGTCGCAAGGACGGCGCGGCGCGCCAGGCCGAACATGCCGATGTCGTCGCGGCGCTCCGCAAGCGCGACGCCACCGGCGCGCGGCTCGCGATGCGGCGCCATTTCAACCGCTTGATCGAATCGATGCTGGACGAGACCGAAGAGCGCGCGATCGTCGAACTGCGCCGCCAGTCCGCCGAAAGCCGCCAACGCTATCTGCTGAGTGCAAAACTGGCCTGATATGACGGAAAATTCGCCTTCACCGGCCGCGCCGGATCCGGTTGCGGCATTGCTCGATGCACGCCTGTCGGGCCGTGCGCTGCCGGCCTTTCCGGCGCCGGTGCCGGCCACGCTTGCCGAAGCCTATGCGATCCAGCAGCGCCTGACCGCCGCGATGGATGCGCCGGTGCTCGGCTGGAAGGTCGGGCGCATTCCGCCTGCACTGATCGATACCCTCGGCGCCGAGCGCGTCGCCGGACCAGTGTTACGGATCGCCGAACTCGATGGCACGATTCCGGGCAAGGCAGCGGTCTTCGCTGGCGGCGCGGGCGCGATCGAGGCGGAAGTGATGCTGCGCCTGCGCGCGGTGCCTGAAGGGCGTGTGACCGGCAGCGATGATGGTGCCGCATGGACCGACCAGATTCGCGCGGGTTTCGAGGTCGCGAGTTCGCCCGTGCCCGATGTCCACGATCATGCGCCCTATGGCATCATCGCCGACATCGGTATCAATAACGGATTGCTGCTCGGCCCTTCGCTCGATTCCGCCGACTTCCAGACGCTGACTGTCGAAACGCGGATCGATAGCGCGACGGTCGGAACCGGGCGCGCTGTCGACGTGCTCGACGGGCCTTGGGGCTCGCTCAATTTCCTTGTCGACCTTCATCGGCGCGGCGTCATCGAACTGAAGCCGGGGCAATGGATTTCTGCGGGCGCGATTACCGGGGTTCATCCCCTCGCCATCGGGCAGAGGGCGACCGCCCGTTTCGGCTCCGCCGCCGATATCGCCTGCATCGCCGTTGCGGAAACCGGATTCGGGAAATGATCAAATCACCCTCGACCATCGCCTGTTTCGGTGAGATCGTCATGCGCGTCTCGGTCCCGCACGGCGAGTTACCTCTGCAATCGGCGCATTTCGACGCGCATGTCGGCGGCGCCGAAGCGAATGTTGCTGTTGCGCTCGCCGCGCTCGGGCGCCGCACAGGCAAGGTGAAGGCCGCGCCCGCTGGCGCCCTCGGCGCCCGCGGTT
>JAEWIL010000134.1 GCA_023387085.1 Pseudomonadota bacterium
GTGCCGATGTGGATCGCGCTGCGCACCACACGCTGGTCGCTGAAGCGCCGGCTCGACAGCAGCGAGCGCCAGCTTGCCGACATGCGCGCACTGGCGAACCGCCCGGTCGAGCCGGCCCCCGCGACAGTGCCGGTAAACGACGTCCCGCCCCCTCCGACCGACCTCTTCACGACGGACAAGCCATGACCTCCCCCATCTATCTTGCCATCGACACCCCGCACCTCGACGCCGCGCTGCCGCTGGCGCAGAAGGTGCGGCACCATGTCGGAGGGCTGAAGCTGGGCCTCGAATTCTTCTGCGCCAACGGTCATCACGGCGTTCATGAAATCGCGAAATTCGGCCTGCCGATCTTCCTCGATCTCAAGCTGCACGATATTCCGAACACGGTTGCCAAGGCGATCCAGGCGCTGCGCCCGCTCGAACCGGCTATCCTCACCGTTCACGCCGCGGGCGGTCGCGCGATGCTCGAGGAAGCAAAGGCGGCGGCGGGCACCGGTACGAAAGTCGTTGCGGTGACGGTTCTCACCAGCCTCGACGCGCCCGATCTCGATGATATCGGGGTTGGCGGCACGCCGCACGATCAGGTGGTCCGGCTCGCCGCGCTCGCCCGCGCCTCGGGCGTCGATGGCATCGTTTGTTCGGGGCAGGAAGTGAAGGCGGCGCGAAAGGCCTGGCCGGGCGGGTTCTACGTCGTCCCGGGCGTCCGCCCCGCGAACGGCAATGCCGGCGATCAGAAGCGCATCGTCACGCCGGCGCAGGCGATGACCGACGGCGCATCGATCCTCGTCGTCGGCCGCCCGATCAGCCAGTCGACCGACCCCGACCTCGCCGCGCGCGAGATCGAGGCGACACTCTAAGCTTGTCAATTGATGACAAGGGCCGGTGACTGGATGTTATAGCCCACGAGTACCGGACCTATCGGCGACGATTTGAAGGTGAAGGTTTCGACGGCACGGCCTTTTTCGTAAGTCGTTTGCATGTTGAGGACCGTGAGGGTCCGTCCGTTTACAGCGTTGACCTGTCATCCCTGCTGCACGGTCTTGCCCGCCTTGCCGAGCTTGCGCTGCACGGCGCCAAGAAAATCTTCAAACTCCGTGACATCTGTCGAATGCTGCATTTCGTCACTGGAAGCGAAATAGATGTCGTCGAATTTTCCGGCGTTCGCATCCGCGTGAAATGCATCGACGGCTTTTCCGGATGCGGCGACGTCGGCGGCCATATTCGCAGGGTTGCAGGCGGCCAGTCCAAGAAACAGGACCATCAATAATATCCGGCGCATCTCGATCTCCCCAGCGGGCTGTACCAAAGAATCGGTTGGCGCCAACCCTCGTCATATGCGGTTGCCTTGGTGAGATTTGCGGCCCAAAGACCCGCCATGCCTCCACTCGTCAAAATTTGCGGCCTGTCGACCTCCGAGACGCTCGATGCCGCCATCCGCCTTGGCGCGACGCATATCGGCCTTGTCCATTATGAGCCGAGTCCGCGTCACGTCGACCTCAACACCGCGGCAGACCTGCGCCAGCGCGCCGAGGGCAAGGTGAAGGTCGCCCTGCTGCTGGTGAACGCCTCGCAGCAGGTGACCGGCGAAGCGCTCAGCAAGGTGCGTCCGGACATCGTCCAGTTCCACGGCAACGAAACACCCGAATGGCTGGCGCGGGTGAAGCAGCTTGTACCCGCCGAGGTCTGGAAAGCCGTGGGGCTCAAGGACGCCGGCACGCTCGAACGCATCCGGCAATATAACGGCGCGGCCGATCGCATATTGTTCGACGCGCCGGCAGCGGCGATGCCCGGCGGCACGGGCACGCGCTTCGACTGGTCGTTGCTCAGGAATCATCGCCATACAATGGATTGGGGCGTCGCGGGCGGCCTGACCCCGGTCAATGTCGCGCAGGCGATCGCCGAAACCGGCGCGCCACTCGTCGACGTCTCGTCGGGCGTCGAAAGTGCGCCGGGTTTGAAGGATGTGGACAAGATCGCCGCTTTCCTTAAAGCGACCGGTCGATGACCCAGCTTCCCAACAGCCTCCGCACCGGACCGGACGAACGCGGCCATTTCGGCGAGTTCGGCGGCCGCTATGTCGCCGAAACGCTGATGCCGCTGATCCTTGACCTCGAGCGGCACTATCGCGCCGCGCAGGCCGATCCGGCGTTCAAGGCCGAGTTCGACGATCTGCTGAAAAATTATGTCGGACGCCCCAGCCCGCTCTGGTTCGCCGAACGGCTGACCGAACACCTTGGCGGCGCGAAGATTTACCTGAAGCGCGAGGATCTGAACCATACCGGCGCGCACAAGATCAACAACTGCATCGGTCAGATCCTGCTCGCGAAACGCATGGGCAAGACGAAGATCATCGCCGAGACCGGCGCGGGCCAGCACGGCGTCGCGACCGCGACCGTCGCCGCGCTGTTCGGCCTGCCCTGCACCATCTTCATGGGCGCGGTCGACGTCGCGCGGCAGCAGCCCAATGTGTTCCGCATGAAGCTGCTCGGCGCCGAAGTCGTCGCGGTCGAGAGCGGCGCGAAGACGCTGAAGGACGCGATGAACGAGGCACTGCGCCACTGGGTCGCGAACGTCCACGACACTTTCTACATCATCGGCACGGTCGCCGGACCGCACCCCTATCCCGAACTGGTGCGCGATTTCCAATCGGTGATCGGCAACGAGGCGCGCGAGCAGATCCTCGAAGCCGAGGGCCGGCTGCCCGACATGCTGATCGCCCCGGTTGGCGGCGGATCGAACGCGATCGGGCTGTTCCACCCCTTTCTGGACGATACCGACGTCGAGATCGTCGGGGTCGAGGCGGCGGGCGAGGGCCTGGATGGCAAGCACGCCGCCAGCCTCGCCGGGGGGCGGCCGGGCATCCTCCATGGTAACAAGACCTATCTGCTGCAGGATGAGGATGGCCAGATCACCGAAGCGCACAGCATCTCGGCAGGGCTCGACTATCCGGGTATCGGTCCCGAGCATAGCTGGCTCCACGAAATCGGCCGCGTCCGCTACGAACCCGTCACCGATGCCGAGGCGCTTGCGAGCTTCCAGAAGCTGACCAAGCTCGAGGGCATCATCCCCGCGCTCGAAAGCGCGCACGCGATTGCGGCCGCCGAACGCATCGCGCCGACCTTGGGCAAGGACAAGGTCATCATCGTCAATTGCTCGGGGCGCGGCGACAAGGACATCTTCACGGTGGCCGAAGCGCTGGGGGTCGCGCTATGAGGCGCTTTGCTGCTGCATTCGGCGCAAACCGCCCCGCACTCGTCGCGTTCATCACCGGTGGCGACGGCGACACCGCCGCGAACCTCGACGCGCTCGTTTCTGGCGGCGCCGATGTGATCGAGCTCGGCATGCCCTTCACCGATCCGATGGCCGATGGACCCGCGATCCAGGCGGCAAACCTGCGTAGCCTCGCGAAAGGCACGACGACCGCCGACCTGTTTGCGATCGCTACGGCCTTCCGGCAGCGCCATCCCGACACGCCGTTGGTTCTGATGGGCTATGCCAACCCGATGACGATCCGTGGGCCCGAATGGTTCGCGGCCGAATGTGCGAAAGCTGGCGTCGACGGAGTCATCTGCGTCGATATCCCGTCCGAGGAAGACGCCGAACTCGGCCCCGCGCTTCGTGCCGCGGGCGTCGACCTGATCCGCCTCGCAACGCCGACCACCGACGCAGGACGTTTGCCGAACGTGCTGAACGGCGCTGGCGGTTTCCTCTATTACGTTTCGGTCGCCGGGATCACCGGCATGCAGCAGGCCGCGCAGGCGAGCATCGAAGAGGCCGTGGCGCGGCTCAAGGCCGCGACCGACCTCCCCGTCGCCGTCGGCTTCGGCGTCCGCAGCCCCGAACAAGCCGCCGCGATCGCCAAGGTCGCCGACGGCGTCGTCGTCGGATCGGCCTTTATCGACATCATTGCCGAGCATGGCGACGCCGCGGCGCCGCATGTCGAAGCCTTCACCCGTTCGCTCGCCGGTGCTATCCACGGCGCAAAGGAGATCGCAGCATGAGTTGGCTCGACCGCGTTCGCAACGCGCTGCCCTTCGGGGCCAAACGCGACACCGCCGACAATCTCTGGCACAAATGCCGCCAATGCCAGCAGATGGTATTCGTCAAGGAATGGGAAGACAATCTCAACGTCTGCCCGCGGTGCGACCATCACGATCGGATCGGCGCAAAGGCGCGTTTCGCACAGCTTTTCGACGGCGGCGTCCACGAGATGATCGCGGCGCCCGCGGCACCCGAGGATCCGCTGAAGTTCCGCGACACCAAGAAATATGTCGACCGCATCAAGGCCGCGCGCGCGCAGACCGGCGACCGAGACGCCTATCAGAACGCTTATGGCCGCATTTCGGGCCATGGCGCGGTGATCGGCGTACAGGATTTCGCTTTCATGGGCGGATCGATGGGCGTGGCCGTCGGCGAGGCCTTCGTCGCCGGGGTCGAACAGGCGATCAAGCGCGGCGTTCCCTATATTGCGATCACCGCCGCGGGCGGCGCGCGGATGCAGGAAGGCACGCTGTCGCTGATGCAGATGCCGCGCGCGACCGTCGCCCTTGCGCGCCTCCGCCGTGCCGGCCTGCCCTATATCGTATTGCTGACCGATCCGACCACCGGCGGCGTCACCGCCAGCTACGCGATGCTGGGCGACGTGCAGATCAGCGAGCCCAAGGCGCTGATCGGCTTCGCGGGCCAGCGCGTGATCGAGAATACGATCCGCGAAAAGCTGCCCGAAGGATTCCAGCGCGCCGAATATCTGCTCGATCACGGGATGATCGACATGGTCGTGCATCGCAAGTAGTTGCCCGCCACGCTCGGTCGCCTGATCGGTTATCTGGCGCCCGAAAAGGCGGCCTGACTTCCAACGCGCGTCATTGCGAGGAGCCGAAGGCGACGCGGCAATCTCCAGCTATGGGTCTCGCCTGAGGACGATGGCTGGAGATTGCTTCGCGTCACTCGCAATGACGAAAAACTGATTGAGGCCAAGGCCCGCCATGCCCGACCACGCCCGCTCATCCGACCCCGCCGTGCAGGCGCAGCTCGATCGCCTCGCCGCGCTTTCGCCGGGGCGCGATATATTGGGGCTTGAGCGGATCTCCGAGATATGCCGGCGTCTCGACGATCCGCAGGACAAGCTGCCGCCGGTGTTCCACGTCGCGGGCACCAACGGCAAGGGATCGACCTGCGCATTCCTGCGCGCCGCGATCGAGGCGGCCGGCCTGACGACGCATGTCTATTCGAGCCCGCACCTTGTCCGTTTCAATGAACGCATCCGGCTTGCGGGCACGCTGATCGAAGACGCGCACCTCGCAGCGTTACTCGGCGAGGTACTCGACGTCGCCGAAGGACTTCAGGCGAGCTTCTTCGAGGTCACCACGGCGGCCGCCTTCCTCGCTTTCGCACGAACGCCCGCCGATGCCTGCATCGTCGAGGTCGGGCTCGGCGGGCGGCTCGACGCGACCAATGTCATCGCGCACCCGCTGGTTTGCGGTATCGCGTCGCTCGGCATCGACCACGAGGCCTTCCTGCTCGCCCCCGAGGATAATGTGCCCACGGCGCCGCCAGACCGGATCGCATTCGAGAAGGCCGGTATCGCGAAGGCGGCGGCTCCGCTGGTGACACAGGCATATCCCGCCTCGGTCCGCGCCGAAATTGCACGACAGGCCGTCAAGGCCGAAACCCATGTCATCGCACGCGGCGACGATTGGGATGCCCATGCGCGGGGCGGTGCGCTCCACTATCGCGACGGCAATGGCGCCTTGACCCTGCCCCTTCCCGCTATGGCGGGTTCGCATCAAGCCGACAATGCAGCTCTCGCGGTTGCAATGCTCCGTCATCAGGCCGCGCTAGACATCCCTGATCGCGCGTTAGCCGAAGCGATGACGCGCGCCCACTGGCCCGCGCGGATGCAGCGTCTGGGCGACGGGCCGCTCAAAGCCCTGCTGCCCGAAGGCACGGCGCTGTGGCTCGACGGGGGACACAACCCCGACGCGGGCGCGGCGCTGGCGAATGCGCTGCCGGACGAGCCCCCACTGCACATCGTCTGCGGCCTGCTGGCGAACAAGGATGCCATAGGCTTCCTGCGCCCCTTCGCCGACCGGATCGCATCGTTCCAGGCGGTGCCGGTTCCGGGGCACGAGCATCATGTTCCTGCCGATTTGTGCCATAGGATGCAAAGCGAATTCGGGATCGCCGATGCGCGACCTTGCGAGGATGTGCGCGCCGCGCTGACCTTCATCCGCGAACACCGCACCCCGGCGGATGTGCTGGTGTGCGGCTCACTCTACCTCGCCGGCATCGTACTGGATCTCAACGGCGAGTTGCCGGTCTAGGGCAGTCGGAAGAATAGGGACGATCAGGTCGCCGCAGGCGTCGGTTTGTCCTCTTCCGGATGCGCCGCCTCGTGGCCGTCGTCTTCCGTGCTCGGCTGGCGAACCGTCTGAACGACGAAGCCCTTCGTCCAGAGGATCCAGAGCAGCAGCATGCCGGGGATCGCCGCAGCGACGGTGAAGAGCCAGAAGCCTATCCATCCCAGTCCTTCGGCGATGTAGCCGCCGGGAGCAGCGAGCCATGTACGGCCCACCGCGGCAAATGACGACAACAATGCGAACTGCGTCGCCGTATAGGCGAGGCTCGAAAGGCCGGAAAGATAGGTGACGAAGACTGTCAGGCCGATCCCGCTCGTGAAATTCTCGGTACCGACGGCGATCGCCAGCATCGATGGCGAATGGCCGACCGACGCCAGTACGGCGAACAGGACGTTGCTGAACATCATCATCAGCCCCGACACGAGCAGCGCTCGTCCCATGCCCAGCCATGCGATAAACGGTGCAGCCACTGCCGAGCCGACGATCAACGCAATGAACCCGACGCCCTTGTTGATTGCCACGAACTCGGTGTCGGTAAAACCAAGCTCGACGATCATCGGGTTCAGCATACCCTGCCCCATCGCATCGCCGACCTTGTAGACCAAAACGAACAGCAGGATCAGCACCGCGCCGTGGCGCGAGAAGAATTCGCGAAACGGATTGATGACGGTATCCCGCAGCCAGTCTGCGAAACCCTGTTCGGCGGCGCGAGCACGGGACGGGTCGAAGCGACCGGGCCCTGCGTAAAGGGCGCCAAGCAGCGCCGGGAGGATCGCAAGCCCGGTAAACCCATAGGCGGCCGCCCAGCCGAGATCGAATCCCTCGGGCGAGGCAAGGGCTATCGTTCCCACGCCGGCGATCAAATTGCCGGTGCGATAGCCGAACTGGTTCATCGCCGTGCCGTGGGGGAGTTCCGCGTCGGACAGAATCTCGATGCGATAGGCGTCGATCACGATGTCCTGCGTCGCCGATAGAAAAGCGACCACGATGGCCCAAAAGGCGAAGGGGGCAAGATGATCGTTTGTCGGATTACTGGTCCCGAGCTGCCAGATCGCAATGACGAGCAACGCCTGTATGAAGAAGAGCCACCCGCGGCGTTGACCGAAGGCCCGCGTCAGGAAGGGCAACGGCAGGCGATCGACCAACGGAGCCCACAGGAATTTCAGCGTGTAAGGCGTCGTCAGGCCGATCGCGAAGCCGATCGTCGATTTCTCGATCCCAACCTTCGACAGCCAGAAGGTCATCGTGCCCAGCAGCAATGTCAGCGGAAAGCCGCTCGAAATGCCGAGCAGGAAAGCCACGATCGGCATCGGCTTGCGATAGGGTGCAAAGCTCGGGATGACGAATGCCAGGCCAACGACAAGGCCCAGCACAGCGATCAAAACCAGTGAATCGAGCCCTAACTGCATGCCGCCTCCCCTTTCCGCTCACGCGGCAGTGATGTCGGAACGGCCTAAAGCGTTGGCGACAAATTGGAAGCAGCTAATTGGCAACTGATCGGGTCGGACATCCGCCCGGTCGACCTACGCCGCTTCGGGCCGCCAGAACGTACGAAGGCCGTTGACCTTGCGCGGTGCCTGATTCTTGCAGGTCATCATCTCGATCGCCTTGAGCGCCGAAACGAGCTGCGAGGCGCTGTGCGGCTTGCCGAGACAGGCGAGCGCGATGTCTTCGGCATCGGCGGGGCACTGACCGGTAACGAGCAGAACCGCGATTCCCCGGTCGCGGGCGATACGGGCGACCTCGCGCCCGGTCATGTCACCGGCAAGACCCAGATCGAGCACAACGGCATCGATCTCGGCCGCGGCCATGACGGCGACTGCCGCCTCGCCCGAATCCACCGTCGCCACCACATCGTAACCGCTGTGCTTCAGCGTATGCTCGTTATCGAACGCCGTCAGCGGATCATCCTCGATGATCAGCAGGCGCTTGATGCACGACGGACGGGACGCGAAGAGCATATTTACTCCCTTTAGGGTCGCCATGACTTGCTATCGCCCTTCCTGCAATATCGCTTCGGCTTCCCATCGACGAAGCGACACTTTTCAGGCTATGAGCGTGATCACAAAGTCACACTATGTGCCCAAGAACGACAAAAGGCCTCATCCGTTCCCATGACGACCCGTCGCCCACCGCGCAGCGCCTCCCGTCCGGTGCCCTCCGATGCTCCACGCGGGCGCCGCGCCGCACGCGGAGCCGCCGCGCCGCGCAAGCCGCAGTCCGAAACCGAGCGCGAAGACGGCCCGCAGCGCATCGCCAAACTGCTGGCGCGTGCCGGCGTCGGCTCGCGCCGCGATGTCGAACGGATGATCGAGGAGGGTCGCATTGCGCTGAATGGCGCGGTGATCGTTCAGCCGGCGCCGCTGCTTGCGTCGCTTGACGGACTGACCGTCGATGGCAATCCGGTTGCAAAGCCCGTCTCGACGCGCCTCTATCGTTTCTACAAGCCCGTCGGCTGTCTGACCGCGGCGCGCGACCCGAAGGGCCGCAAGACGATCTATGACGTCATGCCCAAGGGTTTGCCGCGCCTGATGCCCGTCGGCCGCCTCGATTATAATACCGAGGGGCTGCTGCTGCTCACCAACGATGGCGCGTTCAAGCGCCAGCTCGAACTGCCCGCGAGCGGTGTTGAACGCACCTATCGCGCGCGCGCCTTCGGCGACGTCAGCCAGACCCAGCTCGAGGATCTGGTCGAGGGGATCGAGATCGACGGCATCCGCTATGGCAAGATCGACGCCAATCTCGAACGGCGCACCGGCCGCAACCAGTGGATCGAGATGACGCTGACCGAAGGCAAGAACCGCGAAGTGCGCCGCGTCCTCGAGCATCTGGGGCTGCAGGTCAGCCGCCTGATCCGCACGCGCTATGGCCAGTTCACGGTCGAGGATCTCGACGTCGGCGCCGTCGATGTCGTGCCGCGCGACGAATTGTTCCAGTTCCGCCGGCGGCTCGGCTGATGCGGGTCATCGCGGGCGAATGGCGCGGCCGCAAGCTGGTCGCGCCAAGGAATGACGCGACGCGTCCGACCGCGGACCGGACGCGCGAAACGCTGTTCTCGATGCTCGCGAGCCGTCTCGGCAGCTTCGAGGGGCTCTGCGTCGCCGACCTGTTCGCGGGTTCGGGCGCATTGGGCATCGAGGCGCTGTCGCGCGGCGCGGAGCATTGTCTGTTCGGCGAGCAGGATCGCGACGCGCTCGACGCGCTGCGGAAGAATCTCGCGGCGCTCGGCGCCACGGATCGCGCGGACGTGCGCGCGGGGTCGGTGCTTGGCCTGGGCCCGGCGCGGCGGACCTTCGACCTGCTGTTGTTCGACGCGCCCTATCAGACGGGCGCCGGCAGCGTCGCGCTCGACAAGCTCAACCGGCTGGGCTGGATCGGAGTCGACAGCCTGATCTCGATCGAAACCTCGCAGAAGGAAATGATCGAAATCGCGGGTTTCGAGGTCGACACCGAGCGCAAGGTCGGCAAGGCAAAGCTGACCTTGCTCAGGCCGGCGTAGCTTTCCGCACCATCAGCAGCCCGAGCCAGCTCACGACGCCCGCCAGCGCCAGATAAAGGCCGACCATGTTCGTCCCGCCCCGGTCGCCCAGCCATTGCGCGGCGATCGGTGCCGCGGCACCACCGAGGATCCCGCCGACATTGAACGCCACCGACGCGCCCGTATAGCGCACCCGGACGGGAAACAGGCCCGTCAGCCAGCTTCCGAGCGGGCCATAGACCAGCCCCATCACGAACAGCGATGCCGCGAGGCCGAGGAAGATCAAGAACCAGCTCCCCGATGCCAGCGACGGTCCGAACAGAAGGCCCGCGACGATCGTCGCGCCGCAGCCCCACGTCAACACGCGCTGCGGGCTCGATGCGTCGCTGACATAGCCGGCGAAAACGATACCGCCCGCCATGAACAGGATCGCGCCGAGCTGGATCAGCAGGAATTGTTCCTTGGGGTAACCCAGTTCCTTCGTCCCGTGCGACAGCGCGAACGAGGTTGCGAGATAGAAGATCGCGAAACAGGCGACCACGGCGAAGGTCCCCGCGAGCGTCGCGACGAGATGGTTGCGGAACAGCTCGCCGATCGGAACCTGCGCCGGGGCATCCTGTTCGAGCACCGCCGCGAAATCGGGCGTCTCCTCGATCTTGAGCCGTACCCACAGTCCCAGGCCGACAAGGAGCGCCGAAAAGAGGAAGGGAATGCGCCAGCCCCACGCCGCGAATTCGGCATCGCTGAGGCCAAGCCCAAGCAGCAGGAACAAGCCGTTCGCTGCGATGAAACCGACCGGTGCGCCGAGTTGCGGGAACATGCCGAAGCGCGATTTCCATCCCGGCGGCGCATTCTCGACCGCCAGCAACGCCGCTCCGCCCCATTCGCCGCCGAGCCCGAACCCTTGCCCGAAACGCAGGATGCAGAGCAACAGGGGCGCGATCCACCCGGCCATCGCATAGGTCGGCAGAAAGGCAATCAGCAGCGTCGAGCTACCCATCAGCATCAGCGAAGCGACGAGTGTCGATTTGCGCCCGATGCGATCGCCATAATGGCCGAAAACGATCGCGCCGACCGGGCGCGCGAAGAAGGCGAGCCCGAAGCTCATAAAGGCAAGCATCTGCTGCGCCGAAGCCGATTCGGCAGGAAAGAAAAGCTGTCCGAAAACGAGCGCTGCGGCGGTGCCGTAGATATAGAAATCATAGAATTCGACAGCGGTACCGACGAGGCTCGCGGTCAAGATGCGCCGATGCGCGCGATAAGGTGCCAAATCCACGGGCAACGCCCCCTTCCCGGTTTATCCGGCGCCGCTTTGAACGCGTTGCCGTGTTTCGTGCAAGCGCAATGCACGACTGCTTTGATGTGGGGAGCTGGCTTTGCCCCCTTGCCCTCGTCGCCCCGGACTTGATCCGGGATCTCGCTTTTCAGGCATGGACGGGCAATTGCCAATCGATTGCGATCAATATCGCGTCCCGATCATTGGCGAAGCGCGCCCGCGCGCGCTAAACGCCGTTCATGACCAAATTTCGGCAGATCGGCATCATCGGTTCGGGGCGTGTCGCTCGGGCGCTTGCTCTTGGATTCGCACCCCATTCTGAAAAGGGCGTCCGGCTTTGGGCGCGGTCGCATGGCAAGGCCGTTACTGCTGCCGAGGATGCCGGGGCTGTCGCGGTGTCGGAAATGATCGAGGTCGCCCGCGGCTGCGATCTTGTCGCGATCGCGGTGGCGGACGATGCCCTGACAACCGTCATCGCCGATCTCGCCAAGACGATGCCTGTCGCCGCGACGGCCTTTGTCTTTCACGTCAGCGGGGGCAGCGGCGCGTCTGTTCTCGATCCGCTCCGCAGCACAGAGGTGCTTACGGCTGCGATCCACCCCGCGATGACCTTTACCGGCGATCCCGTGGGCGAAGTGCGGCGGATGGCCGATGCCAGGTTCGCCGTCACCGGTTCCTCTCCCGAAGCCACCGGGCAGGCCCGGCATATTGTGGGGCTGCTGCGAGGGATCGCGGTAGATGTGTCGGAGGAAAGGCGTCCGCTGTATCATGCGGCGCTCTGCCATGCGTCGAACCATCTCGTGACGCTGATGGCCGGCGCCTCGCATGCATTGGCCAGGGCCGGCATCGACGAGCCCGCCGCGCTGCTCGCGCCGCTGGTCCGCGCGGCGCTCGAAAACAGCCTTGAGCGCGGCTTCGCGGCTCTGTCCGGGCCGATCCTGCGGGGGGACGATCAGACCGTCTATGCGCATCTCGACGCCCTGCAAACATGGGACGCGGACCTGCTTCCCGCCTATCGCGCGATGGCGCTGGCGACGCTCGACGAACTGGGCCGCAAGGACCCGTCCGAACTTCGTCGCAAGCTCGACTGATCCCGGCTGGCGCACACTGGACAGCGCCGCCGCTGTTCCCTAATCGTTCGCGCGTGACCGATCTTCCCTCCCCCCTGCCGGACGCTTCCGATCCTCCTTATCTTCAGGGCCTCAATGGCCCGCAGCGCCAAGCCGTGCTCACAACGGAAGGCCCGGTGTTGATGCTCGCCGGCGCGGGCACGGGCAAGACCGCGGCGCTCACCGCGCGGCTGGCGCATATCATCGCGACGCGGCGCGCCTGGCCGTCCGAAATCCTCGCGGTCACCTTCACCAACAAGGCGGCTCGCGAGATGCGCGAGCGGATCGGACGGATGATCGGCGACGCGGTCGAGGGCATGCCCTGGCTCGGCACGTTTCACAGCATTTGCGCGAAGATGCTGCGCCGCCACGCCGAACTGGTCGGGCTCCAGAGTAATTTCACCATCCTCGACACCGACGATCAGCTTCGCGTGCTCAAACAACTCATCCAGGCCGAAGGGCTCGACGAGAAGCGCTGGCCGGCGCGCCAGCTCGCCGGGCTGATCGACAAGTGGAAGAACCGCGGCCTGACGCCCGCCGACCTCGATGCCGCCGACAAGGAGGCCTATGCCGACGGCAAGGGGCAGCATTTCTATGCGCTGTATCAGGCGCGGCTGAAGACGCTCAATGCCTGCGATTTCGGCGACCTTCTGCTCCACATGCTCGTGATCCTGAAAACGCATCGCGACGTGCTCGAACAGTATCAGCAGCGGTTCAAATATATCCTCGTCGACGAGTATCAGGACACCAACGCCAGCCAATATCTCTGGCTGCGGCTGCTCGCGCAGGCGCGCAAGAATATCTGCTGCGTCGGCGACGACGACCAGTCGATCTATTCGTGGCGCGGCGCCGAGGTTGCGAACATCCTGCGCTTCGAAAAGGATTTTCCGGGCGCGACGGTGATCCGCCTCGAACAGAATTACCGTTCGACGCCGCAGATCCTCGCCGCCGCATCGGCGCTGATCGCGCAGAACAGCGACCGGCTCGGCAAGACGCTGTGGACCGAGCTCGATGCCGGCGACAAGGTGCGCGTCGTCGGTGTGTGGGACGGACCCGAAGAGGCCCGCCGGATCGGCGAGGAACTGGAGACGCTCCAGCACCGCAAGGTCAGCCTCGACCGCACCGCCATCCTCGTCCGCGCGCAGTTCCAGACCCGCGAGTTCGAGGATCGCTTCATCGCGATCGGCATGCCGTACCGGATCGTCGGTGGCTTCCGCTTCTACGAGCGCGCCGAAATCCGCGATGCCCTCGCCTATCTTCGCCTTGTGCAATCGAGCGCCGACGATCTGGCGTTCGAGCGTATTGTCAATGTCCCGAAGCGCGGGCTCGGCGACAAGGCGCTTGCCCGCATCCACCAGTTCGCGCGGATCGAGCGCGCGCCGCTGTTCCATGCCGCGTCGCGGATCACCGAGACCGACGAGCTGACGCCGCAAGCACGCCGCCAGCTCGCGAATTTCATCGCGATGATGCGCAGCTGGCAGGGCAAGGCGAACGAGCTGTCGCACCCCGAACTGACGCAGCTCATCCTCGACGAGTCGGGCTATACCGCGATGCTCCAGGCCGACCGCAGCGCCGAAGCGGCAGGGCGGCTCGAAAACCTGTCCGAACTTGTTCGCGCGATGGAGGAGTATGACTCGCTCGAGGCGTTCCTCGAGCATGTCAGCCTCGTGATGGACCGCGACCAGAATGACGACACCGAAACGGTGACCATCATGACGATCCACGCCGCCAAAGGCCTCGAGTTCGATCATGTTTTTCTCGCGGGTTGGGAGGATGGCGTCTTTCCGTCGCAGCGCTCGATGGACGAGGGCGGCACCGCCAGCCTCGAAGAGGAACGTCGCCTCGCCTATGTCGCGATCACGCGCGCGCGTCAGCGCGCCAGCATCTATCACGCCGCGAACCGCCGCATCTATGGCCAGTGGATGAGCAGCATCCCCAGCCGCTTCATCGCCGAGATCCCGCCCGAACATGTCGAGAGCGAGAACAGCTTCGGCGGCGGGCAGAGCCTGTGGCGCGCGAACTGGTCCGCGCAGGGCGATCCCTTCGCGCATGTCGCGGCCAATGCTTCTGGGCGCCAGCCGGCGCGGACGATGACGCGCGGTCCGGCGTGGCAGCGCGCGGTGGCGCAATCGACCACGACCACCCGTGCCCCCGCCCCGTCGGAACGGGGGCCGGCCGCCTCGGTCGGCGCCAAGCCGCGCTCCGACCTCGCGATCGGGATGCGCGTGTTCCACGAGAAGTTCGGATACGGCGAAATCATCGATATCGACGGCAACAAGCTGGAGGTCGAATTCGACCAGGCCGGCAGCAAGCGGGTTCTCGACGGCTTCGTCCGCGCCGCCTGAAATCTATTGTCTACTATATCAGTTATGATATTTTGTCTCCCGCGGCCGACGAGTCGCGTTTTGGGAGAATATCCATGCGAAATAAGCTCTTGGCGGGCGCGATGGCGCTCGCCCTGGTCGGCTGCTCGGAAAAGCAGTCCGAAGATGCAAGTGTTTCGACTTCCAACCCAGCCGCCCAGGAAGCGGCGAGCGACGCGGCGGGACCCGATGTCGCGCTGAACGCCGCGCCCGGTGTCGCCTTCGATTATTCCTACACCTTCCGCCTCGCCGACGATCGCATCGCCAAGGTGCAGGAGGAACATGCCGCGGCGTGCGAGACGCTCGGTGTCCAGCACTGCCGCATCGTCGACGTCCGCTATCAGTTGAACGACGAAAAGCTGATCGAGGCGCAGACGCAATTCAAGCTCGATCCCGGTATCGCCCGCAAATTCGGCGCCAATGCCCTCGCGAGCGTCGAGAAGGCCGAAGGCGTTCTTGCCGACGCAAGCGTCAACGGCGAGGATGTCGGCACCGAAATCCTCGCCTCGCAACAGCGCAGCGCGGGCTCCGAAGTCGAAATCGCACGGCTTGAGGAACGATTGAAGCAGGGCGGCCTCGACAAGCGCGAACGCGCCGAATTGCTTTCGCAGATCGCCGCGCTGCGTGGCCAGTTGGGCGACGAGCGACAGAGCCGCCGTGCAGGCGAGGCGCGCATCGCGTGGACAAGCGTCGCGTTCAACTACGCGAGTGACGGCGGGCTTCCCGGCATCGGCCGCGAAAATCCTTTCAGTAACGCGTGGACCACGCTGCTTGGTAGCGGAGGCACCTTGTTGTCGGTCATTCTCGTTGCCGGCGCAGCGATCTTGCCTTGGGCGTTGCTGGCTGCGTTGGTCGCCTTTCTGTGGCGTCGCTTTCGCGGCCGCCCGACCGAGCCGCCGACACCCGCTGCATAAGATAATGGGCCGGGGACAGACACTCTTGTCCCCGGTCGATACGCCTTGCCGATTCTGGAAAAGGTCGCTGGTGGAGCCGAGGGGAATCGAACCCCTGACCTCTGCAGTGCGATTGCAGCGCTCTCCCATCTGAGCTACGGCCCCGCGACCGGGCGCTCTTAACGATACAGATTGACAGTGGCAACGGCTTTTCTGACGATTGTCACGCGCGCCGATAAATGGGGGTGTGGGGACTATGGCAAAGGCATGGCATCTGATCAGCCGTCCGCAGGGACTGCCGTCGATCGCGAACTTCGCGTTGCGCGAGCTTTCCGACGGACCGCTCGAGGCCGATCAGCTTCGCGTTCGCAATCTCTGGCTGTCGGTCGATCCCTATATGCGCGGGCGGATGAACGACGCAAAAAGCTATGCCGCCAGCTTCCAGCTCGACCAGCCGATGACCGGCGGGGCGATCGGCGAGGTCCTCGAAAGCAGAATGGAGGGCTTCGCCCCCGGCGACCTGATCCTGCACATGGGCGGCTGGCGCGACGGCGGGATTATCGGGCTGGATATGATGCCGAACAAACTTCCTGCCGAGTTGCTGGCGAGCGGGCTTTCGCCCCAGACCTTTCTTCATAACATGGGCCTGACAGGGGGCACCGCCTGGATCGGCCTGCTCCGCGTCGCGGCGGCGAAGGCGGGCGACACGGTTTTCGTCTCGGCCGCAGCGGGAGCGGTCGGCTCGGCGGTGGTTCAAATCGCCAAGGCACGGGAGATGACGGTTGTCGGCTCGGCAGGCGGCGCCGAAAAATGCGCATGGGTATCCGACCTGGGTGCCGATGCGGTCATCGACTATAAATCGGGCCCAGTGTTGCCGCAGCTCACGGATGCACTCGAAACCCTGGGGAAACCGGGGATCGATGTCTATTTCGATAATGTCGGTGGCGAGCATCTCGACGCCGCGTTCGCCACCGCCAATGATTTCGCGCGTTTCGCGATCTGCGGGATGATCGACGTCTATAACGACGGCAAGCCGCAGGAGATGAAATATATCATCCGCGCGATCCCCGCACGCATCCGCATGGAAGGCTTCATCTACACCGACCAGTTCATCGAATGCATGGAGGAATTCCATGCCGACATGGGCGGCCTGATCGCGAGCGGCGCGGTGACGATGCGCGAGACCGTGCGCGAAGGGCTCGAAGCCACGCCCGATGCTTTCCTCGGCCTCTTCGCCGGCGAGAATATCGGGAAAATGCTCGTCCGGCTCTGACGCCGGACGCGGATTTCAGCTTCCGAAACCGACCGAGAGGAAGTCCGGCATCGGGCCGTTCCAGCCGTCGTCGGGACCATCGTCGTCCTGGCGCGCTGCGGGGGCGGTTTTGCGTCCGCCATCCTTCTTTGGCGCATCGGAGCGTTTTGGCTCGGAACGTCGGGGCTCCCGCTCCGCCTTGGGAGCGTCGGCCTTCGAACGTCCGCCACGTTCCGATCGACTGCCACGGCGCGGCTCACGCTCCTCGCCGGTCCGTTCGGATTTGCTCCGACCTTCGGAAGGACCTGCGTCGTGGACAGGGATGGTGTAGCCGGTGAGCTTCTGGATATTATCCAGCGCCTCATCGTCGGACGGGGTCACCAGCGTGAAAGCACGCCCTTTCGCGCCCGCGCGGCCCGTGCGTCCGATGCGGTGGACATAGTCGTCGGGGTGCCAGGGCGCGTCGAAGTTGAACACATGGCTCACGCCCTTGACGTCGAGCCCGCGCGCCGCAACGTCCGAGGCAACGAGAATATTGATCGTCCCGGCCTTGAACCGGTCGAGTTCGGCGATGCGGCTGGATTGATCCATGTCGCCATGAATCTCGCCCGCCTTGTAGCCGTGCCGCTGGAGCGATTTCGCAAGCTCGCGGACGGTAGTTTTGCGATTGCAGAAGATGATCGCCGTCGCGATGTCCTCAGCCTCGATCAGGCCACGAAGTACGTCGCGCTTGCCGCGCTCGGACGTCTTGACCACGAACTGTTCGATATTCTCGTTGCGGCTCGCGGGCCGGGCAACCTCGATTGTCTTCGGGTTCGACAGGAATTTGTCCGCGAGCTTCTTGATCGGCGGCGGCATTGTCGCCGAGAAGAGCAGGGTCTGGCGGTTCGCGGGCAATTTGGTGCAAATGCTCTCGATGTCGGGAATGAAGCCCATGTCGAGCATGCGGTCGGCCTCGTCGATGACGAGCAGGTTGCAGCCGGTCAGCAGGATCTTGCCGCGCTCGAACAGATCCATCAAACGCCCTGGCGTCGCGATCAGCACATCGACGCCTTTTTCAAGCGCCTTGACCTGATCGCCCATCTGGACACCGCCGATCAGCAGCGCCATCGATAGCTTGTGATATTTGCCGTATTTCTCGAAGTTTTCGGCAACCTGCGCCGCAAGTTCGCGCGTTGGCGCGAGGATCAGCGAGCGCGGCATGCGCGCGCGGGTGCGACCATGCGCGAGGATGTCGATCATCGGCAAAACGAAGGATGCGGTCTTGCCGGTCCCCGTCTGGGCGATCCCGATAATGTCGCGCATCATCAGAACCGACGGGATGACGCCGGCCTGAATGGGGGTCGGTTCGTCGTAACCGGATTCGGTGACGGCGCGCAAAAGTTCGTCGGAGAGGCCGAGGTCGGCAAATTTCATAAGGTCAAACTGTCCGGAATATGTTTCAGCCTGGCGTCCCACGAGCGCCAGCGCTGCGGCCGCCCTTGAGGAAGTGGCGACGAAAAGTCAAGAAAAGGCGTCGATTGCCTTAATCGTCATCGCGCGCGACGGGAACCATCAACCGGAATTTGTCGATCTGGCATTTCGCCCCGGTGCGCGCGTGAATTTCGTCTCGATCCTCACAGAGCCGTCCGTCCTTCGTGCCCTGCATGTAGAAGCCGGCGTAAAAGTCGAGCGCGCGGCAGCCGCGATTGAGCTGCGCGCGCAACCGCTGTTTCTGCCGCGTGATCAGGTCGATACTGTCGCGCTGCACCGCCTGCATGCCCGTGACATCGCGCATCGCGACGCATTTCGGCGCCTTTTTTTCCTTCCACTCGACAGGAACTTGCGACAGGCGCATTCCGGGACTCGGGGGAGCCGAGAAATTGTTGATCGGCGACCGCCGCGCCGGAACGCGAATGATAAGTTGCTGCTCGATAACCACCTGCCAAAAGCCGGCGGTCGCGTCGCCGGGCGCGGGCAGCGAGATCGCCACGAGCGGATCGGGCGACGGGGCCGTCGGAGCATCGGCCACCGGCCCCCACAGCATCGCCAGCAAGGCAGCCGCAGTCAGCACGATCGCAAGGCCATCCTTTCGGCGCCCTGACAGAAGATGATGTTCACCCGCAGCTCCCGCTTCGATGCTGGACGAAAAGTCCCATATCGTCCATCGCCCCTTTAACGATGATGATTGAACATCAAATGAATTGATGTCGAGCCCCAACACCTGTTCGACGCAGTTTTCCGGAGGCCTTTGGCATGACCCGTCCCCCCTCGCCCGCCCTCCTCGCTCGCCTGGCCGATCTTCTCGGTCCGAAAGGGCTCAGTACCGATCCCGACGTGCTGGCGCCCTGGCTCACCGACTGGCGCGGTAAATATAACGGCAAGGCGGCGGCAATGCTGTCTCCCGCGAACACCGAGGAGGTCGCGGCGGTCGTAAGGTTGTGTGCGGCAGAGGGTGTCGCGCTCGTGCCCCAGGGCGGCAACAGCGGCATGGTCGGCGGCGCAACCCCGGACGACTCAGGCGATCAGCTGATCCTCAGCCTGCGCCGGATGAACCGGATTCGCGCGATCGACGCGACGGCGCGAATCATGGTGGCCGAAGCCGGAGTGATTCTGGAACATCTGCATCGCGCCGCGCTGGAAAAGGATCTGCGATTTCCGCTGACGCTTGGCGGAAAGGGGTCGGCGACGGTGGGGGGGCTGGTCTCGACCAACGCCGGTGGCACGCAAGTCCTTCGCCACGGCACGATGCGCGCGCTCGTCGCGGGGATCGAGGCGGTGCTGCCCGATGGCCAGATTTTCGCCGGGCTGGCTCCGCTCAAGAAGGACAATCGCGGATACGACCTGCGTCACCTGCTGTGTGGGGCCGAAGGCACGCTGGGTGTTGTAACCGCGGCCAGCCTGCATCTGGTTCCGGCGGCTGCCTCCCGGCAAACGGCATGGGTGGGGCTCGAATCTCCGGATGACGCACTGCTGCTGCTCCGGCAGTTCGATGGGGCGCTCGGCAAAACGCTCGAAGGGTTCGAGATTGTTCCGCATCGCAGTCTCGACGCTGTGCTACGTCATATTCCCGGGACGCGCGCCCCTCTCGGCAAGGGCAGCCCCTGGTATGCGCTCGTCGAACTGGCGGGAGACGACGCCTCGTCGCTGGGCGGCGCGCTGGAGGGCGAACTGTCCTCCGCGCTCGAGGCAGGACTGATCCATGATGTTGCTGTCGCCAAGAATGATCGCGAAAGCGAAGATTTCTGGCGCCTCAGAGATTCGATTTCGGAGGCCGAGCGCGCCGAGGGGCCGGCGCTGCAACATGATGTCAGCGTTCCGGTCGACCTGATGCCCCGGTTCATCGCCGAAAGCCCGATCCGTCTTGCGGCAAGCTTTCCTGGAATCCGGACCCTGTCGTTCGGGCATCTCGGCGACGGAAACATCCACCATCATGTCAAGCCGCCGAAGGAGGCCGACGGCCTTGACTGGGTTGCGCGCCACGGCGCCGCGGCGAGCCGGCTTGTCTACACGCATGTCATCGAACTGGGCGGGTCGATTTCGGCCGAACATGGCATCGGCCAGATGAAGCGCGATATTTTCGCGGAGCTCGATAGTCCCGCGCGTCTCGCCGCGCTCCGCGCGGTCAAATCGGGGCTCGATCCAGCCGGATTGTTCAATCCCGGTAAACTGATCGGCTGATTGCAGCGCGATCCGCGCCTTCGCCCCTTGCGCCGCGCCGCGCGTGCCAATAAGGCGCGCCTTTAGACATTTTTGCCCCGAACCCTCGGGGCGTCCGATCCGGAGTTTTACCATGGCCACGGCGCCCGCCAACAATCTGCCGATTTTCTATAACGATCTCGTTCCGCTTTCGAGCGTGGACCATGCCGATTTCCGCGCGCGTCCGATGGACAATGCGAATTTTCTGGTCAACCAGCATGCGGTGCCGCTCACGTCGGACGAATTCGTTCCGGCCTCGCGCTTCTACCCGATCGTCTTTTCGTCGGGCGAAAACCCCGTGCCGCTGGCCCTGATGGGTCTCAATGAAGGCGTCAACACCTTCGTCGATGCCGAGGGCAAGCTGCTGAATCCGGTATATGTTCCGGCCTATATCCGCCGCTATCCCTTCCTGCTCGCGCGTCTCAACCCCGACAGCGAAGATCTGTCGCTCTGCTTCGACCCGACCTCGGGCGCGATCGGCAAGTTCGACGAAGGCGATGCGCTGTTCGAAAACGGCCAGCCGACCGAACCCGTCACCGGCATCCTCGAATTCTGCAAGAATTTCGAGGAAGCGGGTCTGCGCACCAGCTTTTTCGTCGAGGAACTCAAGAAGGCCGACCTTCTGATGGAAGGCGAGGTCGCCATTCAGCCCGAGGGGAGCGACAAGCCCTATATCTATCGCGGCTTTCAGATGATCGACGAGAACAAGCTGCGCGAACTGCGTGGTGACGTGCTGCGCAAGATGATGCAGAACGGCCTTCTTCCGCTGATCTACGCGCATCTCTTCTCGCTGCAGCTGATGCGCGAAGTCTTCGCCGAGCAGGTCAAGGCGGGGAAGGTTCCCGAGCTGATGCAGGTTCCGGCCGCCTGAAAGGAATAGCCATGGCCACTCTCGTCGACACCGGAACGACCGCCGATCCGCGTTACACGAAAGTGGCCATATGGCTGCACTGGGCGATCGGCCTTGCGGTCATCGCCAATATCGCGCTCGCGATGCTGACCGAGGGGTTGCCGCGCGATGTCCATCGGGCCGCAATGGACGCGCACAAGGCGCTCGGCATCACCATCCTCCTGCTGACATTGCTCCGCCTGTTGTGGCGCATCGGCCATCGCGCCCCGCCGCTCCCCGCCGGAACGCCCGGTTGGGAGAAATGGACGAGCCGCGCCGTCCATCTGCTTTTCTATGTGCTGCTGATCCTGCTGCCGGTGTCGGGCTGGATATGGATGTCGGCGCGGGAAAAGCCGATCGATTACTTCGGCCTGTTCACGATCCCGTCGATCGTCGCGCCCGACAAGGCGCTGGCCGACGTGATGCACGAGCGGCACGAGGTGATGGGCCTGACGATGCTCGCGCTGGTCGTCATTCACTTGCTGGCGGTCGCAAAGCACCAGTTCATAGACCGGAACCGGCAGCTTTCGCGGATGAATCCCTTTTGACGACAAGCCCCAAATGGTCAGAAATCGATCGCGAGGCCCTTGAGCTCCCAGTCGCCATAGCGCACGGGATCCCGGCCGCCTGGCTGGTCTTCGGCTTTGTCTGCGCGAATCGGGGCGGGCAACGGCACCGGATCGTTGGTCCAGTTCGCGGGCGCTTTTACATGCGCCGGACGCTCGGTCGCGCGCGGCGTGTCGCCCATGGGATTCGATTTGCAATTTCCGGTCATCACCGGCCCGACATAGGACATCCCTTGCCTCTCGCCAACCGTCCCCATGGCTGATCGTCGTCCCCGCCGGAACCGCGGCCCCGCCGAAGCCGACCCGCCGGGTACCCCGCTTCGCCGCGCCGCGCTCAGACTGCTCGATGCCGTCCTGCGGCGTGGCGACCCGCTCGACATTGCGGCGCATGCCGCGACGCAGGGGCTCGCGCCTGCCGACAGGGCCTTCGCGGTCGCCATCGTGTCCGAAACACTGCGCTGGATGGGCGACATCGACGCGCTGATCGACGGCGCTACCGAACAGGTCCTGCCCGACGATGTAAAATCGCGCGCGGTCCTGCGGCTTGCGCTTGCGCAATTGCTCGTGCTCAAGACGCCGGCGCATGCAGTCGTCGCCACGGCGCTGCCGCTCGTCGCGGGTGGGCCGCGGCGTCTGGTGCACGCGCTCCTGTCGCGCGCGCAGCAGGAGGCGTGGTCGCTTCCCGAATGTGCGAATCTGCCCGAAGCGGTCGCCGAGCGCTGGGCGGCGCAATGGGGCGATGATATCGTCGCGGCCGCCGCAACCGCGTGGAGCGCACCGCCGCCCATCGACCTGAGCTTCGCGGCCGAGCCGGATGCAGGCGATTGGAGCGGTGCCGTGCAACTCGCGCCGCTGCACAGCCGCCTGCCGCGTGGCCAGGCGGTCGAGACGATGCCGGGCTTCCGCGAGGGCGGCTGGTGGGTGCAGGATCTCGCTGCGAGCCTGCCCGCGCGGCTGCTCGGCGAAGGCCAGGGGCGCGCGATCCTCGATCTGTGCGCGGCGCCGGGCGGGAAGACGATGCAGTTCGCGGCAGCCGGCTGGTCCGTCACCGCGGTCGATAGCAGCGCCAAGCGGCTGGCCAGGCTTTCCGATAATCTCGCGCGAACCGGGCTTTCGGCCAAGGTCGTCCAGGGCGATATCCGCACATGGGCGCCCGATGCGCCGGTCGATGCAATCCTGCTCGATGCGCCCTGTTCGGCGACGGGCATCTTCCGTCGCCACCCCGACGTGTTGCACCGGATCGAGCCGCGACAGATCGATGGAATGGCCACGCTGCAGGCCGAGCTTCTCGACCGCGCTGCGGGCTGGCTGAAACCGGGCGGGACGCTGATCTATGCCACCTGTTCGCTCGAACGCGCCGAGGGCGAGGACCGGGTTGCGGCGTTCCTGGACGCGCATCCCGGTTGGGCGATAGACCCCGTTGCGGCGAGCGAACTGCCAGCGGGTATTGCGCCCGACGCGACGGGTTTTGTTCGCACCCTGCCCGGACTTCTCGCTGATGCCGGCGGGCTCGACGGATTTTTCGTGGCGCGGCTGCGTGCACCGTCAGGCTGAGCGGCGCGACAGGCGATAGAGCGCCAGTTCGCCATAATTTTTGGCCAGCCCGACCTTGCCGACATAATCGCAATCGAAATCGCGTGCGTTCTCAAGCGCGAGCATCGCGGCGAGCGGCTGCGTGCAATAGACCTGCCCCACAAGTGTCACGGGCTCGATGCGTGCGGTGCGGGTGACCTCGGTGCCGTACCACAGTTCGTTGCCGACGACCGGGTCGGCACCACGATAGATCGGGCCGAAATGAATACCCGTCCGCATCCCTGCGCGGTGCCCGTCGAGGCCGAGGCCCGGCGGGAGGACGTTGAGTTGTTCCTGCATCGCGAGCGCGATCCGAGCCGCGGTCGCCGGATTGTCGATAACCGCGTAAACCGCGTCGCCCCATGTATTGCGAAACAGCACAGCATCGCCAAATCCGTCGAGAATTCGCCCGATCCCGCCCATCACCTCGATAGCGAAGATCGGCAATTCAGCTTCGCCGAGCTTTGAAAAGCCGGCGAAGTCGGCGAACAGGATCGCATAAAGGCCGCGCCGCGTTCCCTCCGGAGGCTTCGGCGCGGGCGGGAAATCGAGCCGGCGGTCGAGGTTGCCAACCGGAATCGTGCGCGTTTCGCCGCCGTGCCTCTGCCATAGGGCAATATCGGCGTTGGTCCCCGCAATCTCGGCGCCGGACCGCGCCGCAATGGCCGGATCGACCACCGCGAGCTGGATTGCCGACGTTTCAAGCTCGCGCGCGCGCAGCTTTGCGAGCCCCATCGCAGTGTGCGAACCCAGGATGAATTGGCAATCGTCGCTGACATAGCCCGCGTTGCTGGCAAAATGCACCATCGCCGCCTCGTCGCGGCAGCGGCGATAGCGCGGCAACCAGCCCTCGCCCCCCGAAAGTACCGACTGGGCTATGAAATCACCCTCGGCAAAGGGCAATATGATCGTCAGATGGATACCGCGCGCCCGCGCCGCCTCTGCGAACAATATGTCAGCACCGCATGCGAGCGGACCGATCAGCGCCGACAGCGGCTGCGCATCGAGCGCCGCATTGATCGCCGCCGCCGCATTGGTCTCCCCTTCCCCGCCGTCGCGGAACATCCTGCCGCAATAGACGCCGACGGGCGCCGGGCGCAGGAGGGAGGTGATCGTGTGCGCGTCTTCGGAGGCGATGGCGCCGCTCGCCGCCAGCCGCGCGATCTGGCGGCATGTCGAGGCGCGATCGCCGGCCCGTGTTGCAGTCCCCTCCCGCGCAGCGCGCGCGTGGAATATGGCCTCCTCGCGGCGACCGAGCACCAGCAGTGCCTCGACGAGTGTCGCCCGATCCCAATAATTATCGACGGCAGCATTCGCCGCGATCGGCCCCGCTAACGCCGCGGCACGCTCGCGCTCGCCCAGCATCGCATAAAGGCTGGCGGCGTTGATCGCGGGGAAATCGGCGCCCGATGCCTGGAATGCGTGATCGTAAGCGGCCGCCGACTTGCGAAGAAAGAAGGCGCGCTCCGCACCGTCGTGGTCGAAGGCTTCATCCTTCCAGATACGCCCCGCGAGCGCGAGACTGTCGACATCGCCTTCGGCCGCCAAATCGAGTTGCTCATAGAGATGCATTGCGCCGAGGCTGTCGCCCGAGGCCGCCAGCGCGCGGACCATCTGATAGCGCAGGCGCGGACTGTCGATGCCGTCGCGTCGCGCCGCGGCCGCGCAGTCGAAAGCGCTCAGCGCGTCGCCCTGCCCGAGGCGGTGTGCGACTTCGGCTTCGACGGCGGCAACGGACGCGGTCATCGACCGCCGGCTTCGATCGATTTCAGCAGCGCGACATTGGCCTTTTCGACGGTCGACAGCTCGACCGTATCGCTGGTCGGCTCGTACCAGGCGAATTGGCCGAAATAGGCCTGCAAGCTGGGATCCTTGAAGCGGAAGCCGTGCCGGGCGAAGATCTCGTTGCGCGCGAGGCGCGCCTGCTGCGGGGTCAAACCGGCGACATCGGCGACGCCCAGCGCGCGTGTCGAGGAATCGGCGATGAGCCCCCCCTCGCCGTTCGGGAGCGCGGGGGCCGCCGGCGCCGACGCCGCGCCACCCTCGACCAGACGGATATATTTGCGGAACATGAAGCCCGTCGTGCCGTCGGCCTTGCGCACGCGCCACCACTGGCCCGGCTGCTTATAGGTCAGGAATGTCTCGCCTTCGACTATCTTGCCCACGATCGCGGCCGTGGCGCTCGGGCCCGAACGGATATTGGTGAAGCCATCGGGATCGTCGATAATGGCGGCCAGCGTGAAAGCTTCCGCCGGCGCCGGCGTGGACGATGTGTCGGCCGTGCCTTTGCCGGAAGTTGTCGCGACAGCTTCGGCGGGCGCGGACGCCGTTGCGGGTTCCGGCGCGGGTTGCAGCAGTTTCCACGCGAGAAGCGCGACCGCGATCACCGCAAGTCCCAGGAGAGCCCATGGCAGGACCGACGATTTTTGCGCCGGAGGGGGAGCATATGTTTCGACGGGCGCCGGCCTTGGCGGCACGGGTTGCGGCGCCGCCACGGGCGCGGCTTCGCGGCCGCACAATTCCTCGAGGCTCATGAGCACCTTGCTCCAGCCGCGGTGGTCGGGCTCGCCCCGCCAGTCGCTGAGGTCGGCGAACTGGATCTGGTTGAAGGGAAGCGGCGGCATCACGTCGTCGATTGCGGTCTGCACCAGCTTTTTCTGGTTGCGCGCGACATCGGCCTCGGCGCGCACCCATTCGGACGCGGCCGAAGCCTGCGACCAGACGACAATCGCGGCCTTCGCGCTGCCGATCTTTTCGGTGATGACGTCGCCATAGGACCGGTGCGGAGGCAGTTCGGCGTCCCACCACACGTCATAACCCGCCGCGGTCACCGCCGCCGCGATGTCCGCCACGCGCGCCTTGTTTTCGCGCGAATAGGAAATGAAAACATCGACCATAGGCTAGCCCCTTCGCCGAAGAGGCTAGCCGTGGGTCGTTCGATTCGCCAGCCTCAGAAGACGGCCTTCGGCGCGTCTTCCTTCATCATCGCGGCGCGAACCATCGGGATCGGCGGGCCGCCGTACGACAGGAACTCGTCGTGGAAGGCCTTCCACTTCGTCTTGTCGCCCTTCGTCCAGTCCTCGCGGAGCTTGCGGATCATCAGCTTGCCCATCGTGTAGTTGAGGTAGAGCGGATCATAGGTGCCGCGCGCGGCCTGTTGCCGGGCGTTGCCTTCGTCCTGATAGCATTGCTCCTTGAACAGCTTTTCGCTGTCCGCGACGGTCATGCCCTTGGTGTGCAGCCCGATCGCCGAGATGAAACGACAGTCGCGCAGCAGCGCGTTCGACAATTGGCCGATATGCGTTTCGGGGTCGCCATTGCCGAGCCCGGCGTCCCACATCATTTCCTCGGTATAATGCGCCCATCCCTCGGCAAAGGCATAGCCGACGAACAGCTTGCCGAAGATACTCTCCGCGCGGTTCGAATGCAGGAAGTTCAGGAAGTGCCCCGGCCACACTTCGTGGACCGAGGTGAACATCAGATCCTTCTTGCCCGGAACGAACGCATCCTGCGTCGCCTTGTCCCACGTCGGGTCGGGCGGCGAGATATAATAGACCGACGGCAGGCCTTTTTCATACGGCCCCGGAATGTCGATATAGGCGCTGTTCTGGCGGTTGTACGGCGGCGATTCCTCGACCTGGGCTTGCTCGGTGCCGGGGATCGAGACGAGATCCTTTTCGGCAATGAAGGCGCGGAGTTCGGGAAGCTGGCGGCGCGCCTCGGCAACCGGACCGTCGGCGGGCTTGTCCGAGTTCATCTTCTTCATGCAGTCGGCGATCGTCATGCCGGCAGCGTAAGTGGCGCAGGCGGCTTTCAGGGCATCCTGGTTGCGCTTGAGATCGGCCTGACCGACCCGTTCGAGTTCGTCGAGCGGCGTATCGACAGCCTCGTTGGTCAGAATCATCTTCGAGAAATTGGCCGAGCCGATCGCATAGCCATCGGCCGTCCCCGGCTTCGATCCGATATAGGCGGCGAGATCCTTCATGGCTGTCGCGGCCTTCGCCGCCGCCTCGTCGAACTGCTTCTGCAGTTCGGGATCCTTGACCTCGGCAAAGGCCTTTTTGGCATCGCCGGTATAATAGTCGGCGAAACCGCCAAAGCCCGCAGTGCCATATTTGACGAAGGTCGCGGGCAGCGGCAGCTTGATGTTCGCCTTGATCTGTTCGGCGGCGGCGGGCACCTTTTGCGCATAGGCGATGAACGCCTTCATCCGCGTCGTCGCGTCGGCGTAAGGACGCGCGATATAGACGTTGGGATCGAGCGATCCGACATACCAGGCCGGGTTCTTGTGCGGGAAATCGGCGTCCTGCAGGAAGAAGAGCTGACCCTGCGCGACATGGACCAGATAGTCGCGCTCGAACTTTTCGGCGTCGGTCATCTGGCCGTCGAACGCCTTGGCGTCGGCGATCGTCTTTTCGAGGAAGGCAATCTGCTTTTGCAGGCCCTCGGGCGACCAATCGGGAAGCTGGCCGTCGAACTCATGCTTGCCCTGATAGACCGCGAAATTCGGGTTGAGCGGGAAGTAGCCGGCCAGGAAATTGTCACGGAACTCGGTCCACGTCTTGGCGCCGGAAGCCGAAGTCGAGGCCGACTTGTTGTCCGATGCGTTGCAACCGGTCAGGACCAGCAGCGTCGCAACCATGGCGGCGCCGCCAAAACGGGCAAATTTACGTGTCATTCGATGGTCTCCCTCAATCGATGGGAGGGGTATCTGCCATCGCGCCCGGTCAATGACACCCGTTAATCGACGAACGGCATACGCATGGCTCTGGACAGACGCCAAATCGGCTCTACGGCGTAACGCCGATGGCTACGATATTCCCACCCGATGGCGAAGAGCCGGAACTGCCGGGTCCGGCGATGCTCCACCCCTCCCCGCTCAGCTTTCCCGATTACCGCTATTATTGGATCGCGCGTTTTACCGCGGTGATGGCGACGATCGCGGTGGTCGTCGTGATCGGTTACCAGCTCTATGACACCGCGCGCACCGACTACGGGATGACGATCAAGGAAGCGTCGTTCCAGCTCGGCCTGCTCGGACTCGTCCAGTTCGTCCCGATCGCGCTCCTCACGCCCGTCGCCGGATGGGCGGCCGACCGGTTCGAACGGCGCAGCGTCGCGATCTTCTCGAACGCGATCGACTTTGCGATCGCGGCGATACTCGGCTGGTTCACATGGACAGACGGACTGACGCTGCCGTTGCTGTTCACGCTCGCCGCGTTCCACGGGGTCGCCCGCGTCTTTTCCGGCCCGGCGATGAGCGCGATCGCGCCCAATATCGTCCCGCCCGCCGTCTTGCCGCGCGCGATTGCGATGAGCAGTATCGCCTGGCAGTCGGCGTCGGTAATCGGGCCCGCGGCGGGCGGTCTGATCTATGCCGCGCATCCGACTTCGGTCTACATCTTTGCCGCGATCCTTCTCCTCATTTCCGCATATGCGATCGGGCGCGTCCGTCCCGTTCTGCCGCCCCCCGCCGAGGTCCGGCGGCACCCCTTGCGCGAAATGGCCGACGGTCTGAAATTCGTGTGGGTCGAACGGTTCCTGCTCGGCACCATCACGCTCGATCTGTTCGCCGTTATCCTGTCGGGAGCGACGGCAATGTTGCCGGTCTACGCCCGCGACATCCTGCATGTCGGTTCCGAAGGGCTCGGCCTGCTGCGCGCCGCGCCGGCGCTTGGCGCCGCGGTCGTGGCACTGGGTCTCGCGATCCGCCCGATCGAGCGCAATGTCGGGGTGAAGATGCTGTGGGCCGTCGTCGTGTTCGGTCTGGCGACCGTTGCCTTCGGGCTTTCGACGAGTCTTGTGCTGTCGCTGGCGATGCTTGTGCTGCTCGGCGCGGCCGACATGTTCTCGGTTTTCGTGCGCGGGACGCTGATCCAACTCAACACCCCCGACCATATGCGCGGGCGGGTGAGCGCCGCCTCGGGGCTTGCCGTTTCCGCCTCCAACGAACTCGGCGAGATGCGCGCCGGCGCGATGGCGGCGGCGTTGGGGCCCGTCGCCGCCGTGGTCGTCGGCGGCGCGGCGGCGGTTGGCGTCACCGCGCTATGGGCGTGGATGTTCCCCGAACTGCGTCTGGCAAAGACGTTCGAGTCGAAGGTCGACAGGACCGACTGACGCGTTTCCGCATCGGCTCGAGCCGCTGCAAATCAGCTCGTCGCAAACGCCGTTCTTTTCACCACAAAGCACTTGTCAATTAATTTGGTTGAATTATCTCGACTGCACCCGTCACCGCGGCTTCCCTCCTTTTATCGACGGAGAACCCGCCATGCACAATACGACTATCCGCCACAAAATCCTGACGATTCCGGGCCTCCACAACAGCGGCCCGACCCACTGGCAGAGCCTGTGGGAACACAAGTTCGATGATGTCGAACGAATCGAACTGGGTCGCTGGGCCGAGCCCGACCGCGACGAATGGGTCCGCCGCATCGCCGAGGCGATCGAGGTCGAAAGCGGCCCGGTATTGATCGCCGCGCACAGCCTGGGCTGCCATGCCTTCGCGCACTGGTTCGCCGCCGCGAGCACGCTCACGCGCAGCCGGATCGCCGGCGCGCTGCTCGTTGCGCCGCCCGACATGACGCGGCTGCGCCACGAAAGACACATCACGGGCTTTGCCGACACGCCGGCCTTCACCTCGCGCACGCCGATCATCGTCGTCGCGAGCGACAATGACCCCTATGCCAAGACCGCGCATGTCTGGCGCCTTGCGCGCCAGTGGGATGCGCGCTTCGTCAACGCGGGACCTTTCGGCCATATCAACGCCGACTCGGCGATCGGAGACTGGCCTTATGGACAGTATCTGTTGGCCTCGTTACAACCCGCCCCCGTACCCGCCCTGGCCGACGAGACCCAGTGGCTGCGGGCCGGAGACTGGCCCAATCGCGTCCGCCGCGACCCGCGGTTCGAATATAAGGAAAGAGCGCACCGACCATGAAAGCCAATTCGATCCTCGAGACCATCGGCAACACGCCCCACATCCGCGTGTCGCGCCTGTTTCCCGACACCGAAGTCTGGATAAAGTCGGAGCGCAGCAATCCCGGCGGCTCGATCAAGGATCGGATCGGTCTGGCGATGATCGAGGCCGCCGAACGCGACGGCAGCCTGAAGGCCGGCGGCACCATCGTCGAGCCGACGTCGGGTAATACCGGCATCGGCCTAGCGATGGCGGCGGCGGTCAAGGGCTACAAGCTGATCCTGGTGATGCCCGAAAGCATGTCGATCGAACGCCGCCGGCTGATGCTCGCCTATGGCGCGACCTTCGATCTGACCCCGCGCGAAAAGGGCATGAAGGGCGCGATCGAGCGCGCGATCGAACTCGTCGAGACGACCCCCGGCGCGTGGATGCCGCAGCAGTTCGAGAATGAGGCGAACGTCGACGTCCACGTCCGCACCACCGGCCCCGAGATCCTGGCTGACTTCAAGGACACGCCCATCGACGTGCTGATTACCGGCGTCGGCACGGGCGGCCATATCACCGGCGTGGCGCAGTTCCTCAAACAGCATTGGCCCAATCTCAAGGTTTTTGCGGTCGAGCCGACGCAGTCGCCGGTCATCTCGGGCGGCCAGCCCGGACCGCACCCGATTCAGGGCATCGGCGCGGGTTTCATTCCGCGCAACCTTCACACCGACCTGCTCGACGGGGTGATCAAGGTCGAAGCCGCCGATGCGAAAGCATGGGCATTGCGTGCCGCGACGCAGGAAGGCCTGCTGATCGGCATTTCTTCGGGCGCGACGCTCGCTGCGATCAATCAGAAGCTCGCCGAGCTGCCGCCGGGCACCCGCGTGCTGGGCTTCAACTACGATACAGGCGAACGCTATCTGTCGGTTCCCGACTTTCTGCCGGAAATCTGACCGCCAAATATGCGTCTTGAAGACGATCAGACGGTTTCGCTGCGGCGCGACTGGACGGGCTGGCTGTTCGTTCTGGTCACGATCGCGGCGATCGTCGCTGTGCTCTCTGCAAGCGGTCACGGAGCGGCGGGCAGGCACGGCGCGCGGCCGCATCCGGTTGCGCCGCCCGCTGATGTCGTTCCCGAGGTTGCACCCGTCGAACTTGCGCCGGTTAGCGAAGCCGACGCCCGCGCCGCAAATGCCGAAATTCCGCTGGTCACCAAGGGCTTCGTTGCCGCCCGTCCCTTTATCTATGCCGGCAGTGGCGACGGCCGCGCCCGCGCGCGCGACTGCCTGGCCGCCGCAATGATCTATGAGGCCGGCGACGACGCCAAGGGGCAGCAGGCGGTCGGGCAGGTTGTCATCAACCGCGCGCGCCACCCCGCCTTCCCCAAATCGATCTGCGGCGTGGTGTTCCAGGGCTCCGAGCGGGCGACGGGGTGCCAGTTCACCTTCACCTGTGACGGAGCGTTGAATCGGCGCTATTCGGCTGCCGCCTGGGCGCGCGCGCAGGCGAATGCCGACAGGATGCTGTCGGGCACGACCTATCCGAAGGTCGGGCTCGCGACGCATTACCACACCAATTGGGTGCGCCCCTACTGGAGCGACAGTCTCGAGAAGATCGCGATCGTCGATACGCATCTTTTCTTCCGCTGGCCGGGCTATTGGGGAACGCCCGGAGCGTTTCGCGGCGCGGTGTCGGGGAACGACACCGGCGTCGCCAAAATGGCGGCGCTTTCACCGGCGCACGCGATGGCGCTAGGCGCGGCAGCGCCACCCGAACTGGCCGGAGTCGACGCCAACGCAGCGGTCGGAGAAGCCAAGGTCGTCGCCGGCGCAGGCGATGCAGCGGGCCGCGACACCATCTATGTGGCGCTCGACCGCAAGGCGGCGCCCGAAAGTTTCGTGACAACCGCCCTCCGCCTCTGCGGCAACAAGCCCTATTGCAAATTCATGGGCTGGACCAACCCGATGCTTAAACCCGACAGCGACGCCATGAACGACATGCAGCGGTCGGCCATGACCTTTTCCTACCTTCGAGACGACAAGGCGGGGTTCGAAAAGGCGCTGTGGAACTGCAGCGAATATAAGCGCGACGATGTGCGGCAGTGCATGAAGCGCTGAGGCGCGGATGACGGCTTTAGGATGGGAGCAGGCTCGGCCACTTGTCATCCCGGCGAACCACGCGGGATGACGAGGATGAATCGATAGCGGAGGCCGGCCCCGGCGTTCCTACCCGTGCGGCTTCAGCAAATATTTTTCGCCGGTCCGCTTCGCATTATACGCGTGCGCCGTGTCGAGATTCAGCGCTTCGGTCAGCGAAATTTCGTGACTGTAATGGCTCTTGAAGGTCGTCGTCAGTTCATCGACGACGCGCTTGCGCATCCGTCCGACGGTTTCCATGCCCGCCTTCGCCATGAAGGGCGTGAGCAGAAAGCCCGAGAGCGACCAGGTCAGGCCGAAACTGCGATTGAGGATCGTCGGACCAAGGTCGAGCGCACCATAGATATAGACTTGCTTGAACGTGTCGGAGCCATAGCGGCTGTAGGTGGTCATGCGCTTCACCGCGGCGACTTCCATCGCCGACAATATCTGGCCGGCAAGCTTGCCGCCGCCGATCGCGTCGAAGCCCAGCGTCGCACCCGTCTCGACGATCGCATCGACCAGCTTGTCCTGGAAATCGTCGGCGCTGCTGTTCACGATATGCTGCGCGCCGATGCCCTTCAGGATTTCGACCTGCGCGTCGCTACGCACGATATTGACGAGCGGGATGCCGTCCTTGGCGCAAATCTTGACGAGCATTTGGCCAAGATTCGACGCGGCCGCGGTGTGGACGATTGCGCTGTGGTTCTCCATCCGCATCGTCTCGGTAAAGGCCAGCGAGGTCAGCGGGTTGACGAAGCAAGAAGCGCCATCGACCGGGTCGGTTCCTTCGGGCAGCGCCATCGTCATCTGGACGGGCACACAACGGTATTCCGCGTACATTTCGCCACCCAGCAGCGCGACGGTCTTTCCCAGCAGCGCCTGCGCCTCGGGATTGCTGCCCGCCGCGACGACCAGGCCGCAACCCTCGTTACCGATCAGCAGCGCATCGCCGATCCGCCCGCCCATCGCCCGCATGCCGGGCGGCGGGACGTCGGCGGTGATCATCGGCAGCCCGTCGCGCGTTCCGGCGCGCGCTGTCGACATGTCGCCGCCGCCGAACAACAGACCGAGATCAGAGGGATTGATCGGCGTGGCCAGCACCTTCACCAGCACCTCATGCGGCTTGGGTTCGGGCATCGGACGGCGTTCGAGATAGACCTCGAGCTGTCCTTCCGGCTTCACGAGTGTCACCATCACGGTGTTGGTTTCAGGCAGGTCGGTCATCGCGCGTCTCCCGTTGTTCGGTTTTTCGATGCAACCGAATTAAGGCGCGGTCGGTCCGCTGGCAATGGGGCGCCGGTCAGCCGGGCGAATATTCCGCGGCGAGCCGAAGCACCTCTTCGGCAAGTTCTTTCCGGCAGATCAGCAAATCCGGAAGGTAAGGGTTCGCGCAATTGTAGACGAGCGGCGAACCATCGGCGCGGCTGACGTGCAGCCCCGCCGCCGCGGCCACCGCCGCGGGCGCACAATTGTCCCATTCATATTGGCCGCCGGTGTGGAGATAGATGTCCGCCTCGCCGCGAACGACCGCCATCGCCTTTGCCCCCGCCGACCCCATGGCAAGCAGGTCCGCGCCCATCTTTTCGGCAACGAATACCGCCTCGGCAGCGGGACGGGTCCGGCTGACCAGCATCTTGAGCGGGGTGTTCGCGGGCTTGAGCGGCTTCGGCGCTCCCGAGGTCAACGTCAGGTCAAGGCCGGGAAGCGCGACCGCCCCGACGGTCGGCATCCCGTCGACAGCGAGCGCGACATGCACGGCCCAGTCACTGCGCCCCTCGCTATATTCGCGCGTGCCATCGAGCGGATCGACAATCCACGCGCGCTTGTTGCCACAGCGCACGACATTGTCCTGCTCCTCTTCGGACAGGATGGCATCATCGGGCCGTGCGGCGCGCAATTCATGCATCAGCATTGCGTTCGCGCGGGCATCGCCCGCCTGCCCCAGCGCCTTGCCGGTAAATTCGCCCGACGCCTGAAGATCGAGCAGGATCGCGCCCGCGGCCTTCGCAAGCCGTTCGGCCAGTTGCTCGTCGGTCTCCCCCATGCCAAGCCTATCCCAGCAAGCGATCGATGATCAAATCCGCCGCTTCTTCGGGCGTCATCGCGGTCGTGTCGATCCGGATTTCGGGACTCTCGGGCGCTTCATACGGGCTGTCGATGCCGGTGAAATTCTTGAGCTGCCCGCTGCGCGCCTTTTTATAGAGGCCTTTCACATCGCGCTTCTCCGCTTCCGCAAGCGGCGTGTCGATAAACACTTCGATGAACTCGCCTTCGGGCAGCATGCTGCGCACCATTTCACGCTCGGCGCGGAAGGGAGAGATGAAGGCGGTAATCACGATCAGGCCGGCGTCGGTCATCAGCTTCGCGACCTCGCCGACGCGGCGGATATTCTCGATCCGGTCTGCCTCTGTAAAGCCGAGGTCGCGGTTGAGCCCGTGGCGGACATTGTCGCCGTCGAGCAGGAAGCTGTGCCGGTTCATCCGGTGCAGCTTCTTTTCGACCAGGTTGGCGATCGTCGACTTGCCCGATCCCGACAGTCCGGTGAACCACAGCAGCGCGGGGCGCTGGTTCTTGAGGTTCGCGCGCATATCGCGGTCGATGTCAGACGCCTGCCAATGGACATTCTGGGCACGGCGCAGGCTGAAGTGCAGCATCCCCGCAGCAACGGTCGCGTTCGTCAGCTTGTCGATCAGGATGAAGCCGCCGAGCGTGCGATTGTCGCCATAGGCCTCGAAAACGACCGGCTTGTCGGTCGACAGCTCGACGACACCGATGCCGTTGAGATCGAGCGTCTTTGCCGCGAGGTGGTCGAGCGTGTTGACGTTGATCTCGTATTTCGGCGCCTGCACCGTCGCCGAAACGCTCTGCGTCGCGAGTTTCAGCCAATAGGCCCGGCCGGGGATCATTGCCTCGTCAGCCATCCAGACGAGCGTCGCCTCGAACTGGTCGGCGGCCTCGGGCGGATTGTCGGCGGCAGCGATGACGTCGCCGCGCGAGCAGTCGACCTCGTCGGCGAGCGTCAGCGTCACCGACTGGCCCGCGACGGCCTTTTCCAGGTCTCCGTCGAGCGTGACGATGCGCTCAACCGTCGTCGTCTTGCCGCTCGGCAGCACGCGAACCGCATCGCCGGGTCGCACCGTTCCGCCCGCAATCTGCCCCGAAAAGCCCCTGAAATCGAGGTTCGGTCGATTAACCCATTGAACAGGAAGGCGAAATCCGGAATTTTCGTCGCGCTCCGCGGCAACTTCGACACTTTCCAGATGCTCGATCAGCGCCGGCCCCCTGAACCAGGGCGTGTTGTCCGACAGCGCGGTGATATTGTCGCCCTTGAAGCCGGAGATCGGGATCGCGGTGAAATGGGTGATGCCGATCTCGCTCGCGAAAGCGCGATATGCCAGCGTGATGCGGTCGAACACCGCCTTGTCATAGCCGACAAGGTCCATCTTGTTCACCGCAAGAACGATATGTTTGATGCCGATCAGGTGCGCGAGGAAGCTGTGGCGGCGCGTCTGCGTCAGCACGCCCTTGCGCGCGTCGATCAGGATGACGGCGAGGTCGGCGGTCGAGGCGCCGGTGACCATGTTGCGCGTGTACTGCTCATGCCCCGGGGTATCGGCGACGATGAACTTGCGCTTCTCAGTGGTGAAAAAGCGGTACGCGACGTCGATCGTGATCCCCTGCTCGCGTTCGGCGGCGAGGCCGTCGACGAGGAGGGCGAAGTCGATCTCCTGCCCCTGCGTGCCGACGCGCTTGCTGTCGGCCTCGAGCGCGGCAAGTTGATCCTCGAAAATCATCTTCGAGTCATAGAGCAGCCGCCCGATCAACGTCGACTTGCCGTCGTCGACCGAGCCGCAGGTAATGAAGCGCAGCAGCGACTTCTTCTCGTGCCCCGCCAGATAGGCGTCGATATCCTCTGCGATCAGCGCGTCGGTGACGTAAACAGGATCGGTCATCTCAGAAATACCCCTCCTGCTTCTTCTTCTCCATGCTGGCATCGCCGCCATCCTTGTCGATGATGCGGCCCTGCCGTTCGCTCGTCGTGGTCAGGAGCATTTCCTGGATGACTTCAGAAAGGGTCCTGGCCTCGCTCTCGACCGCACCGGTGAGCGGATAGCAGCCGAGGGTGCGGAAGCGCACCGACCGTTCGACAGGCGTTTCGCCCGGAAGCAGCGGGAAGCGATCGTCGTCGACCATCAGCAACAGGCCATCGCGTACCACCGTCGGGCGCGGCGCGGCGAAATAGAGCGGCACGATCGGGATATTCTCGCGCGCGATATATTGCCAGATGTCGAGCTCGGTCCAGTTCGAGATCGGAAAGACGCGGATGCTCTCGCCCTTCGCCTTGCGCGCGTTGTAGAGGTTCCAGAGTTCAGGGCGCTGCTTCTTCGGATCCCAGCCATGGCTTGCGGTGCGGAACGAAAAGATGCGTTCCTTGGCCCTGCTCTTTTCCTCGTCACGCCGCGCCCCGCCGAAGGCGACGTCGAAACCGTGGAGGTCGAGCGCCTGCTTCAGCCCCTCGGTCTTCCACATGTCGGTATGCAGCGGACCGTGATCGAACGGGTTGATCCCGCGCTCCTTGGCTTCGGGATTTTGATAGACGATCAGTTCCATGCCGCTCTCGGCCGCCATGCGGTCGCGCAGTTCATACATCGCCCGGAATTTCCACGTCGTATCGACGTGGAGCAACGGGAACGGCGGCGGCGAGGGATAGAAGGCCTTGCGCGCGAGATGCAGCATCACCGCGCTGTCCTTGCCCACGCTGTACAGCATCACGGGCTTGGCCGCGTCGGCCATCACTTCGCGCATGATATGGATGCTCTCGGCCTCCAGCCGGTCGAGATGGGTCAGCGTGTCGGTCATACCTCGCCCTTGCCGCCCCCCGATAGGGCGATCAAGCTGTATGGCCTTTCGAGGGGTCAAGCCAGACTTGTGAGGCATCCGATCATGCTGCGACGTCGATTTTCGTCTGCCGCCATTCCGCCGCGATGGCACAAATCGTTTCGAGCGCGTGCGCAAGCTGCGGCGCGACTTCGGGAAGTGTGCGCCACGCAGGGTCGGTGATCAGGCCAAGTTCGCGGCGGAAATCATAACCCGCTACCTTCAGCGGAACGATGCCATCGATCGCAAGCGACACGGGCGCGGTGGTGATCCCGATCCCCGCCGCAACCATGCGCAGGCAGCGCTCGTCGCTTTCGCTGCGCAGCGCGAAGCGCGGGCGGACCCCATGACGCGTGAAAAAGCGGCTCGTCGCATCCAGAAATTCGCACGAACGGCGCGCGATCATCGTTTCGGCGGCAAGTTCCTCGGGTCCGACCTCGATCCGTCCGGCAAGCGGGTGGTCCGATGCGATGAACATCGCGAGCGGTTCTTCGTACAGCGGCAGCACATGGTCGCCGCGCTCGCCAGCGCGCAGCGGCACAAGCGCCATGTTGATGCGGCCGCTGCCCAGCGCGGCGCGCAGTTCGGAGTCGCTGTTCTCGACCAGTTCGATCGCGAAGCTTGGGCGCAAAGCGGCTGCGATCGCCTGCAGCAGTTCGGCGGGCGCCGAGCGGATCACCCCGAGCTTGAGCTCGCTTGCCCGCCCCTCGCTCTCGCGGCCGAAGCTGTCGGCGTCCCGAAAGCCGCGTTCGAGATCGCGCGCGATCGGCAGGAAGCGACCACCTGCCTCGGTCAGCCGGATCTGCCGACGGTTACGGATGAAGAGCGGCGTGCCGACGAGCTTTTCGAGTTCGGCGATGCCCGATGACAGCGCCGGCTGGGTGACACGGATGCGCAATGCCGCCTGCGTAAAGCTGCCCGCGTCGACGACGGCGAGGAACTGACGGATATGCGCGCGCTTAATCATAGAAATTGCTTATGCTAAATTGGTGATCGTTTCAATTTCCATATGATCGGATTTTGATGCACACTCGCAGCCCCGTCCTGCCCCAGATCGATAGGTAATCCATGCGCGCCACACCCGATTTCGATTTCGCGCTCGGCGAAACCGCCGACATGATCCGCGAGACCACCGCCCGCTTCGCAGACGAACAGATCGCGCCGCTCGCTGCCAAAGCGGACGCGGACGACTGGTTTCCGCGCGACGAGTTGTGGGCGCAGATGGGCGCGCTCGGTCTGCACGGCATCACCGTCGAGGAAGAGTTCGGCGGCCTTGGCCTCGGCTATCTCGAGCATGTCATCGCGGTCGAGGAGGTCAGCCGTGCATCGGCCGCGATCGGCCTCTCCTACGGCGCGCACTCGAACCTTTGCGTCAACCAGATCCGCCGCTGGGGCAATGCCGCACAAAAGGCGAAATATTTGCCCAAGCTGATCAGCGGCGAGCATGTCGGCAGCCTCGCGATGTCCGAAGCCGGCGCGGGCAGCGACGTCGTCTCGATGAAGCTGAAGGCCGACAAGGTTCAGGGCGGCTACGTCCTCAACGGCACCAAATTCTGGATCACGAACGCGACCTATGCCGACACGCTGGTCGTCTATGCCAAGACCAGCCCGGACGCAGGTTCGCGCGGCATCACCGCCTTCCTGATCGAAAAGGATATGCCGGGCTTCAGCATCGGGCAAAAGATCGACAAGGTTGGGATGCGCGGATCGCCGACCGCCGAACTGGTTTTCACCGATTGCGAAGTGTCCGAAGAGCAAGTGATGGGGCCAGAGAATGGCGGCGTCGGCGTGCTGATGTCGGGGCTCGATTACGAGCGCGTGGTGCTTGCTGGCCTCCAGCTCGGCATCATGCAGGCGTGCCTCGACACGGTCATTCCCTATGTGCGCGAGCGCAAGCAGTTCGGCAAGCCGATCGGATCGTTCCAGCTCATGCAGGCGAAGGTCGCCGACATGTATGTCATGCTCCAATCGGCGCGCTCCTATGTCTATAATGTCGCCAAGGCGTGCGACGCGGGTCAGACAACGCGCTTCGACGCGGCGGGCTGCATCCTGCTCGCGAGCGAGAACGCCGTAAAGGTAGCGGGTGAAGCAATCCAGGCGCTCGGCGGCGCGGGCTATACCAAGGACTGGCCGGTCGAACGGTATTGGCGCGACGCCAAGCTGCTCGACATTGGTGCGGGCACCAACGAAATCCGCCGCATGCTGATCGGCCGCGAACTGATCGGCGCCGGCGCGTGATCTGGCTTTGGCTGTCGGCCGCCCTCATGGTGACGACGGCCGGGGTTCATTCGGTGCTGGGCTACCGGCGTCTGATCGTGCCGCTGCTGCGCAGTGAAGCCGGGCCGCTTGTCGACCCGCTGTCCCGTCGCATCATCCGTTTTGCCTGGCATGCGACATCGGTGCTGATGCTGATTTCCGCTGCGGCGGTCGCGTGGCCCGGCACGCCGAATTCACTTCTGATCGTCATTGGCGCCGGCTGGCTCGCGACCGGAATTTTCAACGCGATCTATACGAGGGGTCGCCATATCGCATGGCCGGCGCTTGGCGGCTCCGGCATCTTCGCGCTCATCGGCGCGTTGATCTGACCATGAACCAGACCCTTCTCGATGCCCTGCAATATTATGGCGCCGCGGCGGCGACCCTCGCGGCGCTGCTCGTCTCACTGAACCTTGGCGAGCGGTGGACCGGATGGGCTTTCGTAATCTTCGTGACGAGCAGCATCGCGCTGATCGCGTGGGGGTTTCTGCAGCAGGACAGCGAGGGGATCGGCTGGCAGAATATCGCGCTGCTCGGCATCAACCTGACGGGCGTCTACAGCCATCTGATCCGCAAGAAGAAGCCGGCCGGAAACCAGGGCGGAGCAACGTGATGCCCCGCCCTTCGCGATCATCAGCCCCAGACGCGGACGCGTTTGTCGGGCGCCAGATACAGCTTGTCGGTCGGCTGGACATCGAACGCCTTGTACCACGCATCGAGGTTCCGCACCGTGAGCGCCCGGTACATCCCCGGCGCATGACCGTCGGTGGCAATGCGCGCGCGCAGTGCCTCGTCGCGCATCTTGGTCGCCCAGGTTTGCGCATAGGCAATGAAGAAGCGCTGATCGCCGGTGAAGCCGTCGATCACCGGCGCGTCCTTGCCGCCGAGCGAGGCGTGGTAAGCATCATAAGCGGCCTGCAGGCCCGCGACGTCGGCGATATTTTCGCCCAGCGTCAGCTTGCCGTTCACCGCGAGATCGGGGAATGGCTTGTACAGGTCATATTGCGCAGCGAGCGCCGAGCCTGCGTCCTCGAACTTCTTGAGGTCGGCAGCCGTCCACCAGTTGCGCAGCGCGCCGGTCGAATCGAACGCTGCACCGTTGTTATCAAAGCTGTGGCTGATCTCGTGGCCGATGACTGCGCCGATCGCGCCATAATTATAGGCGGGGTCCGCCTTCGCGTTGAAGAAGGGCGGCTGAAGGATCGCTGCAGGGAAGTTCAGCGCGTTCTGCACCGGCAGGTTGACCGCATTGACCGTCTGCGGCGTCATCCACCATTCGGCCTTGTCGAGCGGTTTGCCGATCTTGGCGAGCTGGTGGACATATTCGGCCTTTTCGCCCGCGACTTCGTTGGCATATGCGTTGTCGGCGCTGACGGTGTAGCTGCCATAGTCGCGCCAGGTCTCGGGATAACCGACACCAACGACGATCGTCTCGACCTTCTTGATCGCTTCCTTCTTGGTATCTGGCGCCATCCAGTCGATCGCGTTCACGCGCTTGGCGAAGGCGGCCTTGATGCCCGTCACCATATCGCCGACCTCGGCCTTGGCGGAAGCGGGGAAATATTTATCGGCATAGACCCGGCCGACCGCGTCGCCGAGGTAGGTATTGAGCGCGTCCAGCGCGCGCTTGTCCCGGCTGCGCTGCTGCGGCGTGCCCGAAAGCGTCGTGCCGTAAAAAGCGAAGTGCGCGGTATCGAGCGCGGTCGGCAGCACGTCGGTGTGGCTGTTGATCTGGTGAAACGTCAGCCAGTCCTTCCACGCATCGAGCGGCTCCGACGCCACAAGCGCCGACAACCCGCTAATCGCCTTCGCGTGGTAGGCGCCGAACTTGGCCGCCTTGTCGAGGCCGGCGGCGGCAAGATAGGCGTCCCAGTCGATGCCCGGCGCCTTCTTTGCGAAATCGGCTTTGGTCCAGACACTCGCCGACTTGGCAAAATCCTCGCTTTCTTCGCGGCTCGCATGCGCCTTCGCGATCTTGACCTCCAGGTCGAAGATCCGCTTCGCTTTGGCATCCGCGTCAGCCTCACCGGCGGCGGTCAGCAGCTTGGCGATATAGGCCTGATATTGGGTGCGGATCGTCGCCATCTTCGGATCGGCCGAGAGATAATATTCGCGCTCGGGGAGGCCCAGACCGCCCTGCAGCACATAGGGGATCACATCGCCGGGGGTCGCGAGTCCCTGCGTCACGAAGATACCGAACAGATTTTCGGTCGCGAAGTCGGTGGCGTTGAGCGGATCGACGTCGGCGCGCGTGTTTTCGCCCAGCACCTTCGACAACGACGCCTTGTCGGTGATCGCGGCATAGCGCGCAAGGTCCGCCTCAACCGGCTTCATCCGCGCCGCGTCGATCGCCTTGGTGTTCATATAGGCGTTGTAGAAGGCGGCGATACGGCCGTCGTCGGTCTTGGGGTCGCCGCCGCTCTTGACGATCGTATCGACCAGCTCGCGGGTGCGCTTTTCGGTTTCGAGAAAGGCGATGTAGAAGGCGCCGATCGACGACCGGTCGGCGGGAATGGCGGTCGTCTTCTGCCAATTGCCGTTGGCATAGGCGTAGAAATCGTCGCCCGGCTTCACCGACGTGTCCATCGCATCCTTGCTGATGCCGAGCTCGGTTCCGACGGTGTAGGTGGCCGCAGCCTTGTCGCCGCCCTTCGAACAGGCGACCGGTCCCGCAACGATCGCGGCGGTGGACAGCAAAATGGCGAGCACAGCTTTTTTCATAGGACAGACCTTGTGTTTACGGGGGCACGCAGAGGGCATAGGCCTGTGACGAAACGGTTTCAATGCCAACCAATTTCGGCGTGCCGTCCTTGTTCGTCGACGAGCGGCGGGGTAATCCCGCATCATATCAGCGGGAGAGTTTGAGACGTGAGCGCACCTGTTCTGGGCACGATGGTCAACGCGGACAGCGACGCGTTCCGCGCCAATGCCGCGCACAATCGCGGTCTGCGCGACGAACTATACGCGCGCGTCGCGGAAGCGGCGCTTGGCGGCAACGAAAAATCGCGCGAACGGCACACGAGCCGCGGCAAGCTGTTGCCGCGCGAGCGCGTCGAACGACTGCTCGACCCGGGCTCGCCCTTCCTCGAGATCGGGCAGCTCACGGCCTGCGACATGTATGAGGGCGAGGTGCCCGGCGCGGGGATGATCGCCGGCATCGGTCGTGTGTCGGGCAAGCAGACGATGATTGTGTGCAACGATGCGACGGTGAAGGGCGGCACCTATTATCCGATGACCGTGAAGAAGCATCTTCGCGCGCAGGAAATTGCCGAGGCGAACCGTCTGCCATGCATCTACCTCGTCGACAGCGGCGGCGCGAACCTGCCGCATCAGGATGAGGTTTTTCCCGACCGCGACCATTTCGGGCGCATCTTTTTCAATCAGGCGAATATGTCGGCGAAGCGTATCCCGCAGATTGCGTGCGTGATGGGAAGCTGTACCGCGGGCGGTGCCTATGTTCCCGCGATGAGCGACGAGACCGTCATCGTGCGCAACCAAGGCACGATCTTCCTCGCCGGCCCGCCGCTGGTGAAGGCGGCGACGGGCGAGGAGATCAGCCCCGAGGAACTGGGCGGCGGCGACCTTCACGCGAAGAAGTCGGGTGTGGTCGATCATCTGGCCGAGAATGACGAACATGCGCTTACGATCGTGCGCGACATCGTTTCGACCTTCGGGATCGACGATGGTTTCGACGTCGCGATGAAAGACCCGCGTCCGCCGAAATATGAAGCCGAGGAGCTCTACGGCATCATCCCGCAGGACGTGCGCGCGCCTTACGACGTGCACGAGGTCATCGCGCGTATCGTCGACGGCAGCGAGTTTCACGAGTTCAAGGCGAACTATGGCAGCACGCTTGTTTGCGGCTTCGCGCATATCTGGGGGATACCCGTCGCGATTCTTGCGAACAACGGCGTGCTGTTCAGCGAATCTGCGGTCAAGGGCGCGCATTTCATCGAGCTGGCGCAGCAACGGCGCATTCCCCTGCTCTTCCTCCAGAATATTTCGGGCTTCATGGTGGGCGGCAAATATGAGGCCGAGGGGATCGCCAAGCATGGCGCAAAGCTGGTCACCGCGGTCGCGACCGCCACGGTGCCGAAGATCACCGTGCTGATCGGCGGCAGCTTCGGCGCGGGCAATTATGGCATGTGCGGGCGCGCCTACTCGCCACGTTTCCTCTTCACCTGGCCCAATGCGCGGATCAGCGTGATGGGCGGCGAGCAGGCGGCTTCGGTGCTGGCGACGGTCCACCGCGATGCCGACAAATGGACGCCCGAAGAGGCCGAAGCCTTCAAGGCGCCGATCCGCCAGAAATATGAGGACGAGGGCAACCCCTATCACGCCACGGCGCGGCTGTGGGACGACGGCATCATCGACCCCGCGCAGACGCGCGACGTGCTCGGCCTCGCCTTTTCCGCAACGCTGAACGCCCCGGTCGAGGACCGCGGCTTCGGTGTGTTCAGGATGTAATGGGAGGATATGATGGCAAACGGACGTCCGGGCGATCACCCCTTCACCGACATCCTGCATCACGGCAGTTCGGAATTTGGCGATCCCATCGACTCGATCGTGAAGCAAATGTCAAAACACCCGCTCTTCTTCAAAGTTCGAGACAACGTCGCTGACCTCCTCTGGGAAAAATCTCCTTTTGGACGGCAGGCCGAGAAAGAAGCGCTCCTCTCCGAGACTGAAATCGCCCTAGCCGCAATTTCAAGCCGCTTGGAAAAACTGGCAGAAGAAGAATGATCAATTCCCTCCTCATCGCCAATCGCGGCGAGATCGCCTGCCGCATCATCCGCACCGCGCGCGAGATGGGCATCCGCACCGTCGCGGTCTATTCGGATGCCGACGCCAAAGCGCTGCATGTGCGCGAGGCCGACGAAGCGGTGCATATCGGGCCGTCGCCGGCACGTGAATCCTATCTGATCGGCGAGAAGATCATCGCCGCCGCGAAAGCGACCGGGGCCGAGGCGATCCATCCCGGCTATGGCTTCCTCTCCGAAAATGCCGAGTTCGCGCAGGCGGTCGCCGATGCAGGGCTCGTCTGGGTCGGACCCAAACCCTCGTCGATCACCGCGATGGGGCTGAAGGACGCCGCCAAGAAGCTGATGGCCGACGCGGGGGTGCCGGTGACGCCGGGCTATATGGGCGAAAAACAGGACCCTGCTTTCCTTGCCGAGCAGGCGGCGGAGATCGGCTATCCCGTGCTCATCAAGGCGGTCGCGGGCGGCGGCGGCAAGGGGATGCGCAAGGTCGATGATGCGGCCGATTTCGCCGACGCGCTCGCCTCGTGCCAGCGCGAGGCGGCGGCGTCGTTCGGCAACGACCATGTGCTGATCGAAAAATATATCCTGACACCTCGCCATATCGAGGTGCAGATATTCGGCGACACCCACGGCAATGTCGTCCATCTGTTCGAGCGCGACTGCTCGCTGCAACGGCGGCACCAGAAAGTGATCGAGGAAGCCCCTGCCCCCGGCATGGACGAGGCGACGCGCGCCGAGCTGTGCGCGGCGGCGGTGCGCGCCGCGAAGGCGGTCGATTATGTTGGGGCGGGGACGATCGAGTTCATCGCCGACGCCAGCGAGGGCCTGCGCGCCGACCGCATCTGGTTCATGGAAATGAACACCCGTCTGCAGGTCGAGCACCCGGTGACCGAGGAGATCACCGGTGTCGATCTGGTCGAATGGCAGATCCGCGTCGCGAGCGGCGAACCTATTCCGCTTTCGCAGCACGAACTTTCGATCAACGGCTGGGCCATGGAAGCGCGGCTTTACGCCGAAGACCCCGCCAAGGGCTTTCTGCCTTCGATCGGCGCGCTCGAGTTGTTCCAGCTGCCCGAGCATCTCGGCCGCATCGACACCGGCGTCTATGAAGGAGCCGAAGTATCGCCTTTCTATGACCCGATGATCGCCAAGGTGATCGCTTATGGCGAAGACCGCGAGGAAGCGCGCGCGATGCTGTCGGAGATGCTCGAAGACAGCGCGATCTGGCCGGTTAAGACCAATTCGGCGTTCCTGATCAATGCGCTGGGTCATCCCGATTTCATCGCGGGCACGGTCGACACCGGGCTGATCGGCCGCGACGGTGACAGCATGACCGCCGAACCGATGCCGACCGCGCAGGCGCTGACCAATGCCGCGATGGCGATGGTGCCGCGCTCGCTGCAATCTGGGTTCCGCCTCAACGCGCCCGATGTCCGCACCGCGCCCTTCCTGCTCGACGGCAAGCGCGTCGACGTGACCTTGCACGGCCCGGGCGCCGAAGAGCCCGCGCCGGCGATGCTGGTCGCCGAAAACGGCGCGGTGTGGCAGCTCACGCCCTGGCGCGCAGCGGGCGGCACCGGTGGCGGCGCAAGCGACGGCGCGATCCTGTCGCCGATGCCGGGCAAGATCATCGCCGTGGACGTCGCGGCGGGTGACAAGGTCACCAAGGGGCAGAAGCTGCTGACGCTCGAGGCGATGAAGATGGAGCACAGCCTGACGGCCCCGTTCGACGGCATCGTCGCCGAACTCAACGCGGCTACGGGCGCGCAGGTGCAGGTCGAAGCATTGCTCGTGAAGATCGAGGCCGGCGAGTGAGTGGCCTGATCCTCCGCGACGCGAAGGCGGCGGACTTGCCCGCCATCCTCGCGATGCTAGCCGACGATGTAATTCCACCTGGACGCGAGGGTGATCCATCGGACCCGCGTTATATGGACGCTTTCGCGGCAATCGATGCCGACCCGAACCAACGCCTGATCGCGGCCGAGCTGAACGGCCGCGTCGTCGGGACGATGCAACTGAGCTTCCTGCCGGGACTTTCCTTCACCGGAAGCTGGCGCGGGCTGATCGAGGCGGTGCGGATCGCCAAAGACCTGCGCGGGCAGAAGCTCGGCGAGCAGATGATCCTGTGGGCCGTCGACCAATGCCGCGCGCGCGACTGCAAGCTCGTCCAGCTGACATCGTCGGCGACACGCACCGCCGCGCATCGCTTTTACGCCCGGCTCGGCTTCGTCCAGAGCCATGTCGGCATGAAACTGCATTTGAGGGACTGAAGATGGCAGGCAAGTTTTTCGAAGAATGGCAGATCGGCGAGACGATCACGCACGAAATCCGCCGCACGGTGACCGAGACCGACAATCTGCTGTTCACGACAATGACGCATAATCCGCAGCCGCTGCACCTCGATATCGAGGCGGCGAAGGCGTCGGAATTCGGCCAGATTCTTGTCAACGGCACCTTCACCTTCAGCCTGATGGTCGGGCTGTCGGTCGGCGATACCACGCTGGGGACGCTGGTCGCCAACCTAGGCTATGACAAGCTCGTAATGCCGAAGCCGGTGTTCATCGGAGACACACTGCGCGCCGAGACCGAGGTTATCGGCCTCAAGGAATCGAAGTCACGCCCGGGTTCGGGGATCGTCACCTTCCTGCACCGCTGCATCAACCAGCGCGAGGAAATCGTCTGCCAGTGCGAGCGCGCCGCGCTTATCAAGGGAAAGGCCGCCTGATGCGTCTGCGTTCGCTACTTTTCGTTCCGGGCGACCGTTCCGAGCGTTTCGCCAAGGCGGCGGCATCGGGCGCCGACGCGATCATCCTCGACCTGGAGGATTCGGTCTCGCCCGCGAACAAGGATGCGGCCCGGTCAGCCGTCGCCAACTATCTGGCGGGCGAGCGCGAGGTCATCACGCTGGTCCGCGTCAATCCGCTCGACGGGCATATGACCGCCGCCGACATCGCCGCGATCATCGGTGGGCGGCCAGACGCGATCATGTTGCCGAAGGCCGAAGGCGCGCCGAGTATCCAGCAACTCGACACGATCCTGCGC
>JAEWIL010000197.1 GCA_023387085.1 Pseudomonadota bacterium
AAGGACGCAGATCAGCGTGAACAGTCGCCGCGCGGTATCGAAATCGACCGCAATCTTGCCGTCGAGCCGGTCCATCAGCATCTCGGCCGCCTCGTTGTGCAAACCGCGGCGCGCCATGTCCACCGTCTCGATCTGTTGCGCGGTCGAGGTCTTGATCGCCTGATAGTAGGAATCGCAGATAGCGAAATAATCGCGAATCGGGCGGCGGAAGCGGCCGAGCCCGAGGATGACGGCCTCGAGCGGCGAGCCGTCCTCGCGGCTGATTTCGAAGATCAGGCGGCCCTCCTCGACGCGTAGACGCAAACGATAGGGGCCGGCATATCCGTCGGGATGACCGCGCTGCGGCACGAACCGGTTCTCTTCGAGAATATCGAAGATCGCGACCCGCCGTTCCTGCTCGACATCCGGGTTGCGCCAGATGATCGACCCCTCGTCGAGGTCGATCGAAATGATGCGCTGTCGGGAGGGATCGGCGTCGGTCATGCTGTTCGTGCTTCTACCGGTCACGCTGTGAAGGGCAAGGGGGCGACTTATTCACAGCAACCCACAGTTATGATATGTGGGATGACATCGTCGATTGCGCCGCGACCGGCTTCGACGCATGAAGATCGCCATGGCCGAACTCGCTCTCTTTCCCACCCCGGCGCCCGCCGGGGACGAACGCCAATTGCCGCGGAATATCGAGGCCGAGGCCGCGTTCCTCGGCGCGATCCTGATCGACAACCGAGTCGTCGAGGATCTGCCCGTGCAGTTGAACGCGGCGCATTTCTTCGAACCGCTACATGGCCGCATCTTTCAGCAGACGATGGCGCTGATCGAACGGAACAGCATTGCGACGCCCGTGACGCTGAAGCCCTTTTTCGAGGCCGATGAGGCGATGAAGGCGGTCGGCGGCGTCGGCTATCTGGCGCAATTGACCGGCAGCGGCGCCGGCTTGATCGGCGCGCGCGATTTTGCGCGGCAAATTTACGATCTTGCGTTGCTACGCGAACTCGTCGGTGTCGGCCGCACACTCGTCGACAGCGCGCTCGACACCAGCGAGAGCGTCGATCCGCAGGCGCAGATCGAAGAGGCCGAAACCGCGCTCTATCGCGTCGCGGGTGGCGAGGCCGAGATGGGCTCGGTCAAGAGTTTCAACCAGGCCAGCCTTACGGCGCTGCAAGCGGCGGAGCGCGCGCTCAATTCGGGCGGCCATCTGTCGGGGATCACGACCGGCATCGGCAGCATGAACGCCAAAATCGGCGGCATGCACAATTCGGATCTGATGATCCTCGCGGGACGTCCAGGCATGGGCAAGACCTCGCTCGCCACGAATATCGCGTACAACGCCGCCGAACGCTGGCGCCGCGACGAGGAAGACGGGATTCCGCCCGAAAAGAATATGGGCGCCAAGGTCGCCTTCTTCAGCCTCGAAATGTCGGCCGACCAGCTCGCGACGCGCGTCCTCGCCGAACAATCGGGGGTGTCGGGCGAGGCGCTCCGCATGGGCAAGATCAGCAAGGATCAGTTCCAGCAGCTGTCGCGCGCCGCGCAGGCGCTCCAGACCCTGCCATTGTTTATCGACGACACGCCCGGCCTGACGATCGCCAGCCTGCGCACGCGCGCGCGGCGCCTGCAGCGGCGCCACGGTATCGGCTTTATCATCGTCGACTATCTCCAGCTATTGCAGGGCTCGTCGAAGAGTGGCGACAACCGTGTGCAGGAAATTTCGGAAATTTCACGGGGTCTCAAAACCTTGGCGAAGGAATTGAATGTTCCGGTGATGGCGCTGTCGCAGCTCAGTCGCCAGGTCGAAAGCCGCGAGGACAAGCGGCCGCAGCTTTCCGACCTTCGTGAATCGGGCTCGATCGAACAGGACGCCGACATGGTGCTGTTTGTGTTCCGCGAGGATTATTATGTCGCGGCGCGCGAGCCGAAGCGGCCGGTCGAGGGTGATGACGTCAAGATTCACGCGGCACATGAGGAATGGGCGGCCGAAATGGAGCGCGTCTTCGGGCTGGCCGAGGTCATCGTCGCGAAATCGCGTCACGGCTCGACCGGCAAGATCCGCATGCACTTCGAGGCGAAAACGACGAAGTTCAGCGATCTGGCCGACGAGAGCCAGGCTTATGCGGATTATGAGTAGCCGCTGCCAATAATCGCGTCATTGCGAGCGAAGCGAAGCAAGCCCCAGCTATCGGCCTGGCGCGAGGTTGATAGCCGGGAATTGCCGCGTCGCCTTCGGCTCCCCGCAATGACGAATAGTCAGAACGCCGGATCGTTGGCCGGGTCGTCGTCGATAGGGGTGACCGCCGTGTGGATGCCGCATTCGGTCTTGTCCCAGCCGCGCCAGCGGCCCGATCGCGGATCTTCGCCCGGCTTGACCTTGGACGTGCAGGGCGAGCATCCGATCGACGGATAGCCCTGGGCTTCGAGCGGATGGCGCGGCAGGTCGTGCGAGGCGAAATAGGCGTCGAGGTCCTCGCGCGACCAATTGGCGAGCGGATTGAATTTCAGCCGGCCCGTCGTGCCGTCGAGTTCGAAGCGCGGCAGCCCGGTGCGGGTCGAGGACTGGAAGCCCTTGCGGCCGGTAATCGAGGTGTCGAAATCGGCGAGCGCCTTTTCCAGCGGCTTCACCTTGCGGATTTCGCAGCAGCCGTCGGGGTCGTAGGACCAGCGAAGCTCGGTCGCGTCCTTCGTCGCAAGATCGTCGGGATCGGGTGTCAGATTGACGATGTTGAGGCCCAGCTTCGCGGCCAGGTCGTCGCGATAGGCGAGCGTCTCCGGGAAATGCTTGCCCGTATCGAGGAACAGAACCGGCATGTCGGGCGCGGCGCGCGTTACCAAGTGGAGCAGCACAGCGCTTTCGGCGCCGAAGCTCGACACGATCGCGCTGTCGCCGAGCAGGCCCGCCCCGATTACGCTCGCCACCACTTCGCCCGCGTCCTGGCCACGGAACAAATTGTTGAGGCGGATGACGTCGGCCTGTGTGAAACGCGGCGCGACGTCGATCCGGTCGCGGGATCGGGGCTCGGCCTTCACCTCAGCCATGCCTCAGCTTCCAGATCGGTACCGCGCCGTCGGTCGCGTCCTGATAGACGTTCGAATAGCGGTTGAGCGCCGCCTCGACATCGGCCGGGTTAAGCGAATGCTGTGACGCGAAGCTGTCGAAACCGCATCGCCGCATGAAGAACAGGAGGTCGATGAGCACGTCTCCTTCAGCGCGAAGCTCGCCCTTGTATCCGGCTTCGCGAAGGATGCGTGCGCTCGAAAAACCGCGCCCGTCGCGAAAGCGCGGGAAGGAGATCTCGATGAGCTGTAGCCGATCGAGAAAGGGGATCAGTCGCCGCGCATCCTCGCCCGCTTCGAGCCGCACCGCAGTCGCATCGGGTTGTTCGAGAAAGGCGTCGAGCGTGACCGCCGGCTCTTCGTGCGGCTGATCGTCGCGATAGCGGAAATTACCCATAAATGGCCTCCTTGAAGGGGTCGAGGCCAACGCGACGATAGGTATCGAGGAAGCGTTCGCCGGGCTCGCGGATCTCGCGATAGCGTTCGACGGTCCGCTCTACGGCATCGACGATGCCGGCTTCATCGAAGCCCGGGCCGGTGATTTTGGCCTGCGATGTGTCTTCCGCACCCGACCCGCCGAGCAGCAGCTGATAGTTTTCGGTGCCTTTGCGGTCGACGCCGAGGATGCCGATCTGGCCGGCATGATGATGACCGCAGGCGTTGATGCAGCCCGAAATCTTGATCTTGAGCTCGCCGATGTCGAGCTGGCGTTCCATGTCGGCGAAGCGCTCGGCGATCTTCTGCGCGACCGGGATCGAGCGCGCATTGGCGAGGCTGCAATAATCGAGGCCCGGGCACGCGATAATATCGGTAATCAGCCCGAGGTTCGCGTCGGCGAGCCCCGCTTTGTCAAGCGCCTGCCACACGGCATACAGATCGATCTTGCGGACATGCGGCAGGACGAGGTTCTGCGCATGCGTGGCGCGGATCTCGTCGAAGCTATAGCGTTCGGCGAGGTCGGCAACGACTTCCATCTGCTCGGCGGAGATGTCGCCGGCGATGCCGTGGATCGGCTTCAGGCTGATGTTCGCAATCGCATAACCCGGCGCCTTGTGCTCGGCGACCTGTTGGTCGACCCACAAGGCAAAGGCGGGGTCCGACCGGTCGATGTCTTCCGAAAGGCCGGTTTCGAACGGCGGCGGCGCGAAATATTCCGCGATCCGGTCATATTCCGCCTGCGGGAAGTCGGTGCCGAGTCCCAGGAAGGTCTGGAACTCCTCCTCGACCTGGCGACGAAACTCCTCCTCGCCCAGCTCGTGGACCAGGATCTTCATCCGCTGCTTGTGGATATTGTCGCGCCGCGCATGGAGGTTCCAGACCCGCAGGATTGCTTGCAGGTAGGAGAAAATCTGCGTCGCGGGCAGGAAGTCGCGAATCTTGTATGCGATGAACGGTGTACGGCCCATGCCGCCGCCGGCATAGACCTCGAAACCTTCCTCGCCCGCTTCGTTGCGGACGACCCGCAGCGCGCAATCGTGCCAGCGGAGCGCTGCACGGTCTACCTTCGACGAAATCACCGCGATCTTGAATTTGCGCGGCAGATAGCTGAATTCGGGGTGGAAGGTCGTCGCTTGGCGGATCAGCTCGGCCCACGGACGCGGGTCACAAATCTCGTCGGCGGCGGCACCGGCATATTGGTCGGCCGAAATGTTGCGGATACTCTCGCCGCTCGTCTGGATCGCATGCATCTCTACCGTTGCCAGTTCGGCAAGGATGTCCGGCGCTTCTTCCAGCTTGATCCAATTATACTGGATATTCTGGCGGGTGGTGAAATGGCCATAGCCGCGATCATATTTGCGCGCGATGTCGGCCAGCTTGCGCATCTGCAGCGAATTGAAGGTGCCATAGGGGATGGCGACGCGAAGCATATAGGCGTGGAGCTGAAGATAGAGGCCGTTCTTCAAACGCAGCGGCTTGAACTGATCGTCGTTGATATCCCCCGCGATGCGGCGGCGCACCTGGTCGCGAAATTCCTCGACGCGGGCATCGACCATTGCCTGGTCATATTGGTCATATTTATACATGTCAGATCACCCAGTCGCCCGCCGTCGGATCGGCCGGTTTCAATGTGAGGTCGGGACGCACGGTCGGGCCGAGCGCGCGGATACGGTCCTTGATATGAGCGGGGCGCGGGCCCTCCGCAGTCTGTTCGGCATCGACGATATAGCCGCCGTTGACGCGCCGCGCGCCATCCTCGGCCGCCAGGACCGCCTCGCCATGTTCGCCGACGTCGGCGGCATCCTCGACATGGAGCGACCAGTCGTGCCC
>JAEWIL010000091.1 GCA_023387085.1 Pseudomonadota bacterium
TATCTGGCCTGCACGGACAGCATTTGCGTGCCCGAGCGCGCGACGCTGACGCTCGATCCGGCGGCGGCGGTGCCCGACTCGCGCTTCGACCGCTGGCGCGCGGCGGTCGCGCCGCTGCTCGACCTGCCGGTGCGCTATGCAGTGGAGGACAAGGCGCTGCGGCTGGCGATTCCGTTGCCGGCGGCGATGGCGGTTCGCAGCCCCCACGTCTTCCTCGAAACGCGCGATGTCGTGAATTACGCGGGTGTCCAGAGCTTTGCCCGCGACGGCGACTGGCTGATCGCCGAGCTTCCGCTGGCCGGAACCGTCATTCCGCCGGGCGAAATCGCCGGGATTCTCTCGCTCGGCAAGGGTAACGGCTTCCGCTTTCGCGGCGAGAAGGGAGCGGTGCCGCGAACCGGCGTGCCGCTCGAAACGGCTCAGCCTTCGGCCATCCCGAGCCTGTGGTTCGCGCTCGCGGGCGCGCTATTGGGCGGCCTGCTGCTCAACATCATGCCTTGCGTGTTCCCTATCCTGAGCCTCAAGGCGCTGGCGCTGGCCAAGGCCGGCGGCGAAGAGCGACAGGCGCGGCGCGATGCGATGGCCTACACCGCGGGCGTCGTCATCGCGTGCCTGGCGTTGGGAGCGGTGATGCTGGCACTGCGCGCTGGCGGCGAGCAGGTCGGCTGGGCGTTCCAGTTGCAGGAACCCGGCGTGGTGGTCGCGTTGCTGGTGCTCGCCGTGGCGATCACCGCGAGCTTCCTCGGCGCCTTCGAACTGCCCTCGTTCGCGATCGCGGGCGGGGGATCGAGCGGAGGCGGTTCGTTCATGACGGGGCTTCTCGCGGCGTTCGTTGCCACGCCTTGCACCGGCCCCTTCATGGCGGCGGCGCTGGGCGCGGCACTGCTGCTCCCGGCGGCGCAGGCGATGCTGTTGTTCGCGGTGCTCGGGCTGGGCCTGGCGCTGCCCTTCCTGCTGCTCGGCTTCGTGCCCGCGCTGCGCCGCACCCTGCCGCGGCCGGGGCCGTGGATGGTGACCTTCCGCCGCTGGATGGCACTGCCGATGGGCCTGACCGCGCTGGCTCTCGCCTGGCTGGCCTGGCGCCTCGGCGGGACGAGTTATGCGCTTGGCGCACTGGCGTTGGCCGGACTCGTCACCGCGCTGTTGGCGACGATGTGGGGCGCGCGGAGGATGCGCAGGACGGCACCCGGCATGGCGCTGGCGGGGTTCGGCTTGGCGAGCGTTGCGCTCGTCATCGCCCTGCCCAGCATGCGGGCGAGTTCCGCGGCGCGCGCCGACGCCGGTCTTCTCGCGGCGAAACCCTTCAGTGACGATGCGCTGGCCAAAGCACGCGCCGCGGGAAAGCCGGTATTCGTGTGGTTCACCGCCGACTGGTGCCTGACCTGCAAGGTTAATGAAGGCGCCGCGATCGAGCGGGAGACCACGCGCGACGCCTTTCAGAAGGCAGGAGTCGTCGTTCTGCGCGGTGACTGGACCCGCCGCGATGAGGCCATCACCCGTTTCCTGACCGCGCAAGGGGCGGCGGGGGTACCGTTGTACCTATGGTATCCGGCGGGTTCGCAGCCGCCGCGCCAGCTGCCGCAGGTACTGACACCGGGACTGCTGGCGGAACTAGCGCACGGCAGCGCCGGATCAGCTCGCCTGGCAGCGGGCTCGGATTGAGGATAACGCTCCCCGCGCCGGGCACGGTCGCTTCGACCTGGCGCCCCCCGGTGAGACCCTCGAAATTCGCGCTCATCGCCGGCTCGCTACCCTGCCACAGCCAGCGTCCCCCCCCGGCGGCACCGATGCGGGTGGCGTCGATCTTGAGCCGCGAGACATGGCCGTTGCCGATCAGCGCCAGGATCGCCTTGGCATAGGGATCGGCGGCGGCGAAGCGGGTGTAAGCGATGTTCGGCCCCTTCCCGCCGTCCCGGCACTCCAGCGCGAACAGTACCCGCTCCCCCGGTTTGCCATAGAGGAGCCGTTGCGGGTCGGCCGCGCTCGGCGCCCAGATGGCGCCCTTAGTGTCGGGCGAGGCGATCGGCGGGGAGGGCGCGTCGCGCTCCGCCACGCCCACGCGCGCGACGTAGTCCTCCGCCGCAGGGGGATTGCAAGCGCTCAGGACGAGCAGCGGCGCCAAGGCCGCGAAACGCATGCTCCTAGCGCCCGCGAATGAAGGCGCGCACATCGGCGGACAGCTTGCGGCGGTCCTCGTCGCGGATATACATCATGTGGCCCGCGTCGTAGTAATGATATTCGACCCGGTCCTGCGGGATGCCGGTGCGGGTCAGTGCATATTCCGCCGCGAAAAACGGCGTGGCGAAATCGTACCATCCCTGGCCGACGAAAATCCGAAGGTCGCTGTTCTCGCGCAGCGCCTGGCCGAGATAGGGTGCGACCGAGAGATAAGCGTTGGTGTCGCGCCCGCCCTCGAGCCGCCAGTCCCAGTCGCCCACCCCGCCGATGGTGACGTAGCGTTGCTCAGGCCGGAACCCGATCGTGTCGCGAAAATAAGCGTTGGCCGCGGCAGTGTAACCGCCATCGATGCCGTAGAAGCTGGGATCGTTGTCGGGCTCTTCGCCGGCGCTGTCGTAATCCTTGCCGGTGTAGCGGCTGTCGAGCCGGCCCACAGTGAGTCCGCGGTCGCGCAGCAGCTCCTTGTAGAAGCGCCCGCTGGTGACGCGCAGGTCCGCGTGATCGAGGAAGGTTTCGGACAGGCCGGTGAAGCGCGCGAGCTCGCGGCGGACAGCGGCGCGCTCCTCCGCGCTCGCCCGCTGCCCTTTGAGGAGATAGGCGGCATAAGGGCCGATCGCATATTGCCGCGCCTGCTCGGCGAACTCCGCCGGGGTCAGCCCCGCGCCCGCCTTACCGTGGTATTGCGCGGTCGTGGCCATGCTCGGCAGCGTGGTGATGTAGCCGAGCTCCGCGCCCTCGGTCTCCGCCCCGGCGGCGAAGTCCAGCACGGTCGAAATCAGGATCACGCCGTTCAATGCGACGTCGTTGTACTGCCCCTCCAACTCGTGCGCGACCGCCGCCGAGCGGGTGGTGCCATAGCTCTCGCCACCCAGGAACTTGGGGCTGTTCCAGCGCCCGTTCTCGTCGAGCCACTTGCGGATCACCGCGGCGACCGATTTCGCATCCTTGGTGACGCCCCAATAATCTTCGCCCTTCGTGTCGCCGATGGTGTGGCTGAAACCGGTGCCGACCGGATCGATGAAGACGAGGTCGGTGACGTCGAGGAGGGAATCGGGGTTGTCGAGGATGGGGTAGGGCGGCCCGCCATCGTCGCGCGCGTCGGACGGAATTGCGACACGCTTGGGACCAAACGCGCCCATCTGCAGCCACACAGATCCCGAGCCCGGCCCTCCGTTGAACAGGAAGGTGACCGGCCGGTTCGGATCGCGCGGCTCCGCGATGTAGGCGGTGGTCACGATCGCGGCTTTGGGCGCACCCTTGTCG
>JAEWIL010000100.1 GCA_023387085.1 Pseudomonadota bacterium
TTCCTGAAGAGCTGATCCACCTCGTTTTCCTCCGGGTCTCGCAGATCAACGGATGCGCTCACTGTATCGATCTGCATAGCCGGGACCTTCTCAAGACCATGCCGATCGACAAGGTCGCGCTGCTTCCCGTGTGGGACGAAGTCCCGCATCTGTTCCCCGACCAATATCGCGCCGCTCTGGCCTGGGCGGAGGAAGTTACGCGCGTTAGCGAAACCCATGCATCCGACGAGGCCTATGCAGCAGCAGCCGAAGCATTCGAGCCGAAAGATCTCGTGGACCTGACGATCGCGATTGCGGCGATGAACGCCTTCAACAGGCTTGGTGCACCATTCCGTCTTCCGGTTGCGGCGAAGCCCTGAGGCGTGAGCGCCGCTCTTTTTGGCGTCGCGGTACAATATCGAGTCTATCGGCGAGGCTAACCGCGCCATGCGACCCAAGAGGGCTCTTCCTTTTAGGAAACTCGGCTCTTCATCTTACGCCCGTCCGATTTCGATCGGGCGGGCGTTCTTTTTCGGCAAATCGCCTCTTGGTCGCTAGCAGACTGGCAGCTTCCTAGGGGCGAACCTAGATAAGCGGACGTTCGAAACCATAGCACGAGGATGCCTGCCTGCGAGCAGTGCGGACGTTTGCTTTATTTCGTCATTCCGGCGCGGCGGGTACCTAGCGGTCCAGCGTTGCTGCCGGCTTCCCGCTTGCACGGGAATGACGAGGGCGGGGTATGAATGTCGGCTCACCACCCAAACCGCCGCCAACTTTAACGCCCGGTAGCGAAACCGAAGACATAGGCCGGGCGGGTGCCGGCGGAACCCGCCACGCGCCGCCATACGTGTTGCCGCCGGACCAAAAAATTTGGGCCTGTGTAACGGCGAGAACAGGGTGCGCGAAATGAAAATATCCGGTGGAAGGATCGAACGACCATGACGTCTTTAATCAAGAAGTTTGCGATTTCGCCGCTGCCCCTTCCCGCACACTGGTATGCGCTCCCGCTACGCCTTATTCTTGGATATGGGTTCCTCGCGCACGGCTGGGCTAAGCTTGTCCGCGGCCCCGAACATTTCGCGAATATTCTCGGCGCAATGGATCTACCGTTTCCGATGCTGTCGAGCTGGGCGACCGTAATCGTGGAAATTGCCGGAGGCCTTATGATCTTAGCCGGAGCCCTAGTGCCACTTGCTGCGATCCCAATGATTGCGGTTCTGGTTGTGGCAATCTTTACCGTCCACCTGCCAAACGGCTTCAGCTCGATCAAACTGATGACCTTCGACGCGAGCGGTGCGCATTTCGGCCAGCCTGGCTATGAGACCGACCTGCTTTACCTTGCAGGACTCATCGCGCTCTGCATCGGTGGAGCCGGCCCCTGGTCCATCGATGCACATTTTGCTGCAAAACGAGAGTGAACATCAGATTGCCCCTAGTCGGGGGCGACTTTGTGTTCCCCTCGTAGCGGTCAACGCGTCTTTAATCTAGGTGCAGCGCAAGATCTTGGAATGCGTGCAGGCATCCTTTGGCAAACGACGGTCGCCATGCCGGCCCGGCGAGATGCAGCGTCGGCTACCCACCCTGTTTGGTCGAAGGAGCCACCGACGCTACCGTGGCACCGCAACCGCCACGTCTGGCCGTTTTCGGACGGCCAGCTTCTAGACGGCGAACCGGGAGAAGCGGACGTCCGAAACGGCGGGGCGGGATGAAGCTCGCGACCGATTTAGGACATCCGCTGTTGAGGTCAGCATATCCCAAAACAGCCATTGAAGGGGCCATCGAAACTATGGCTTATTCAAACGGTGGCGCGATCCTGCCAGCCTGACCTTCGCTTACGTCGCAGTACTGAACTTCGCCGCGGCTCGCCGAGCTACGGCGAAAGTCGAGAGGATTTTACTTCGTAAAATTCCTGATACGGAAGTCGATTTCGAGCACGGCCAGAATAGCAGCTTTCACGGTCGAGAGTATGACACGTCGGCCGCTGTCGGCATGTCGACAGAAAAATGGCTGAAACAAAAAAGGGGTGCCCCGCGGGAAAGCCCGCCGGGCACTGTCCTCGATCACATTCTCTGCGTCAAGCTTAGGAAGAAGCTGCGCAGCCGCGGATCGCCATAGGGCGCGTAGCCCGATGTGCGGGTCACATCGATCGGCGGCCGCTTGTTGAAGATATTGTTGATCCCGGCACGCAGTTCGGTTCCGGTCGGGAACGAGAGGCTGCCGAACAGGTCGAAGAAGGTGGAACCCGACACGCGGTTCGCGCCCTGGTTCGGCACGACCGGATATTCGCCCGTCGCGTCGTCCTTGTAGCGCAGATAATATCCGCTCGTGTGGCGCGCGCGCGCCCCGATGCTCCACCGCTTTGTCGAATAATTGGCGGTCAGCGTCCCGCGGAACCGCAGGCTGTTGCCCACCCCCGTAAAATTCTGGGTGGTCACGATACCGTCTTCCTCAAAGACTGCCGACGCGGGCGTCAACTGGCTTTTGAGGTCGAGGAGCAACGTACCGCTTCCCGTTATGCTGAATATCCCGTCGCCGATTTTCGCCTGGTAATCGGCGGAAAAGTCGACCGACTCACTGCGGCTGAGCGAAAGATTCGTCCATCGTGCATCGATGAAAATGATCTTTCCGACCCCGAAGGGATCGTTCGGCGCGGGCGCCGCACGTTCGAATCTTTCCGGATGCGCCGACATGAAGGATTCGAAGGCTTCCTGCTGTTCGGGCGTATTGACCAGCAGCAGTTGACGCGGATTGAAATAGGCGTTGCGGATCGTGATCTGGCTCCAGTCGGCGCGAAGCGTCAGGCCGGGGACGAAACGCGGCGTCAATATGGTACCGAAAGACCAGCTTTCCGACTTTTGCGGATCGACGTCGGGATTGCCGCCCGTGCGGCCATCGAGCCCACGGAATAGACCGAAGAAATAGGTCTCGCCAATCAGTTCGCCGCCGCGTTCCGGATCGCCTGCCGTGATCGAGACGAAGTTCGGGATATTGGGCGCGATGATCGACGGCAGCGAGGGGTCTTCGACCAGTGCCGACAGGAAAGGCGGCGTATATCCGGTCGAATAGCTACCCCGAAAAGCGATGTCGGGCGTGAGCGTCCATTTGGCCGCGATCACCGGATTGATCGAATCATTCCTGGTCGTGACATAAGGGATGGTCACCCCGGCCGGCGGGCATGCCCCCTCGCGCTGCTCGGGCGTCAGATAGCCATTGACGTTGGTGAGGCAGTCGTACGACGTGTTGGTGCCGATGCCCGTATACCGGTCGTACCGTCCGGACAGACGCAGTTCGAATTCATGAACCAGCGGCACGCGATTGGTCTGGCCGACAACAGGCAGCACCAGTTCGCCGAAGACACTGTCGGTCGAGATTTTGCGCGCGGGCGAATAGCGGATGCTCGACCCGAAAGGGGGGCTGCTCGGTACATCATTGAAAAACACGTTATCGCCGAACCATTGCCGCCGTTTTTCGGCGACGAGCGTCACGACCGGCTTGCCGCCCGGAAGCCGGGCAAAGCCGATCGGGCCCGCAAGCTTGAATGTATAGGTGGTGGCAGTCGATTTCGACGGCGCCTGCTCCACGAACCGCCCCTCGGGATCGAATTCGGGCTCGATCGGATAGGCAAGCGTATCGCGAAATATGTCGATCTGACCCGTCTCGAAGGCTTGCCGGAAAGCGCGCGATATCTGTTTCGTCCCGTTGTTGGTCGTCGTCGTCGCCCAGCTTTTGCTGAAATCGAAATTCCCCTGCCAGCTGTAAGGTAGTTTGACGATGAGCCCGCCGATCGCCTGCCGGCTTTCCATCACCGATTTGAACGTGTCATATTCTTCGGACGGGAAGGTAATGGTGATGGTTTCGTTGAATGGATTCAAGGTCGACAGCGGCGTCAATTGAAAGCTGTCGGGCAAGATCCCGACCAGCCCCCTGGATTCATAGCGCTGATAGGATCCCGATCCGTAGACGGAGAGCCAGTCGGTTATTTCCCCGCGTGTCGATACCGAAACGTTCACGCCCTCGCTTCCTCCCATAAGGGGAGTCCGATCGCCGGGAACCAGCCCGAATGACGTGCCCGGAGCCGGGTCGGTGCTCAATTTGCCGGCATTGGCCAGCAGCGCCGCCACGAGCCCGGCATTGCCGGCGACCGCGCGGCCCTGAAAGCCGGCCGGGATGAACGTCATCTTGGAACCCAGCGCCGTGACGCCGTTCACCACATATTGCGGCTTGAACGTCAGATTGCTGCTGCTCTGAATGTTCGGCAGCCGCGAAAAAACGAGCGCGCTGGACGGATCGACCGAGTCGAAAAAGGCGGGGTTGTTCTCGAGGATGCGGTCAACGCGCTCTTGCACGAACGGGCGATCGCCGGCGAAGAGCGGATCGGTCTTCTGCCAGTTGGCGCTGAGGGTAACCGAGAATTTATTGTCGAGGATCGGCCGCGTATAATTCGCGCTGACGCGCCTTTCGATCGCGTGCCCGTCGGTCGTTCCGCCAACATAGCCGCCGACCTCCAGGCCCTTGAAGTCGCGGCGCAGAATGATGTTGACGACGCCGCCGACGGCATTGCTGCCATATTGGCCGGCGGCAGACGAGGCGAGAACCTCGACCCGCTCGATCTGTTCGATCGGGATCCCCATGACCGACGACTGGAGGAAGGTTCCCTCGCCCGTGTTAGGGTCGGCAATGCGGCGCCCGTCGACGAGGATCAGCGTGCTGTCGAGGCCGAGGCCGCGCAGGTCGCTCCGCGAATCGCGGGAGCTGCGCTGACTGGCCGTCGTTATGCTGGTGTTCGCGCCAAGAAAGTCGCGGAAAAAGCTGTCGAGGTCGGTCGCCCCGGACCGCTTGATGTCTTCGCGCGAGAAGACCGTATAGGGCTGTGCCTCATCCTTGCCGCGCGGGATGTCGGTGTTCAGCGACCAGCTCCGCTGGCCGACAACCAGGATTTCCGGGATGTTCGCCTGCCCGTTCACATAGCCCTGATCGGCGCTCAGGTCGGAAATGATCCGCTTCGCCTTGTCGAGATTCGCCTTGCTCGTGCCCGAGACGACATAGGAGCCGGCGCTCACGCGCCTGAAGGTGAGCCCGCTGTCCTGCAGCAGCCGGGTCAGCGCTTCCTCGACCGTCATCCGGCCGCGAAGCGCCTTGCTTTTCCGGCCCGAGACGCTGGCAGGAGGAAAGACCACCTGCACATTTGCCGTGCGGCCGAGGGCGATGAGCGCGTTGGAAAGCTTGCCGGCGGGAAGGTTGATATTCACCTGTCCGCCGGGCGCTGCTTCCTGCGCCACTGCCGCGACGGTGCCGCCCGGCATCACGACGAGTGCCGCCGCGCCGGCCGCCAGAACGCACCGCAAAATCTGAACTCTTGTCCGCACCCCAGTCATCGACAGATCCCCTCTCCTGAAGATTTGCGAGGCGTGTTTTCCCGCCTCGAACCCGCAGACGCAGTGCCGACGAAAAACCCCATCCAGTGTGCAAAAAAATTGCAACATGGGCGAAACACGAGTTCAGGGCGTGTGGTACAATTCCACTTCGCCGCGTTCATTCTTGCGCGCCGCAACGGGCAGCATCGCACCGACGAGTGCCGTGAATGCATCGGCATCCCCCGTTTTGACGATGCCGCTGATCCGCATGTCGGCGACGCGCGGGTCGCGTACGACAATCGGACTAGCCGAATAACGGTTGAGCTCGGCGATCGCATCGCCGATCGGCGCATCGTCGAATTCGACGAGCGACTGTCGCCAGAGGAGCTGCTGCTCGACATCGACGCTCTGCACGACGGGCGCGAGCCCGGTGGCCGAGGAGAATTGCTCGCCCGGCGCAAGGAAAGTCGGCGCGGGCATTTTCGTGGCCGCGGCATCAACAGCACTCTGCTCGTCGACGCGGACGCGCCCGCGTAGCAATGTCACCCGTAACCGGTCCTTGTCGAGCCGCACCTCGAACAGCGTGCCGAGCGCGGTGACCTTGCGCCCCGCGACAACCACCGAGAAAGGACGATCGGCGGCATGCGCGACGTCGAACAGCGCCTGCCCGCGCACGAGCCGCACGAGCCGCGCGCGCGTGCTATAATCCACCACTATCTCGGTACCGGTATTGAGCGTGACCTTCGACCCGTCGGCGAGCGCGACGGTCCGCTGTTCGCCGACCGCGGTTTTGTAAACGGCTTGCGCCGCGGCAGCTCCGTTCCCCGCGTCAGCGACCTGCGGCCGCGAGCCGGGCAAGCGCTGGCCCATCTCTCCGGCCTGAAAGAATATGAGCGCCGCCACGATCGAGGCGGCGAGCGCGCCCCCCGCCCACGGCATCCAGCGCCGGCCTGCCGTGGCGGCATGGTCCTCAGCTTCCTCGCGCAGCGCGGCAAGCTCGGGCAGATCGGCGTCTAAGCCATCGAACAACCCCATCGCATCGTTCGCCCGCTTAAAGGCAGCCTCGTTCTGCGCCTCGGCCAGCCATTCGTCGAATTCGGCCAGTTCGGTCTCGTCCAGGTCGCGGCTGTCCATACGCACCGCCCACTCGGCGGCCCGATCCTCAGGCGTCTCGGCGCCTCCGGGAACCAGCTTCAGCTTCATATCCTGTCGTCCATGCCCTTCGCGAGCTGGGCCACGGCGCGCTCCATATGCTTCTCGACCGCGCTTACCGAAATCCCCAACCGCGTCGCAATCTCCTGATATTTCACTCCCTCGAGGCGTCTCAGCACGAATATGACCCTGGTACGTTCAGGCAAGGCCTGAAGGATTTGCATGGCGCGCGCAAGGCGCTCCCTTTTTGCCAAGACGTGCTCGGGCGAAAAATCCACACCTCCATGGACGGATTCGTCAAATTCTTCATGGGCATGGCTCTGCCGGCTTCCGCTCTTGCGGAGATGGTCGGTGACGACGCTTTGCGCGACCCGGAAAATATAACCCTTCGCATTCTCGATCGAGTCGAGTTCGCCGCGCTGGATCAGCCGCTCGAACACCTGCTGAACCATGTCCTCGGCAACCGCGCCGTCGGAAATGCGGCTGGAAAAGAAACGCAGCAGCGGGCCGCGATAGGCGCGGTGCAGGCTGTCGATAGCCATATTTTCGCGCGTCTGCGTCACCTGGTCCGATCCGCTTCCCACACCCATTGCCGACGATCGTCATAATGATGTCGCAAATCGGGGTCGCGTCAAGCCGCCTTGCAGTAACGTCATTTCATACGCACCTGCGGGGACGCCGGCCCACCGATCTAAATTCCGGATCGGGATGGGGTTTTTTACGCACGCTGCGTCTTCAGGTCCGGAAACGTTTCGCGGCCCCGCAAAGCCGGGCGCGGGACGGATCGTCCGGATCATGAGGGGAGTAGGAAATGAAGCTTTCATTGCAGTCGCGGTTGTCCATCGGCGTGTCGCTTGCCGGTCTCGCGCTGGCAGCGCCGCTGGTATCTCCGGTCACGGCACAGCAGCTTGCCGGGGCGACGGCGCCGTCGCAGCCTTGGGCACATGAAGCGAGCGACATACCCGTCGACCGCGACATCCGCTTCGGCCTGCTGCCGAACGGGCTACGCTACGCGATTATGCACAATGCGACGCCCAAAGGGAAAAGCTCGCTGTGGCTGCGTATCGATGCAGGATCGCTGATGGAGAAGGAAAATCAGCGCGGCCTCGCCCACTTCATGGAGCATATGGCGTTCAATGGGACCGAGAATATTCCTGAGAATGAGCTGATTCACAAATTGCAGCGGCTGGGGCTGCAATTCGGCGCCGACCTCAATGCCGGAACGACCTTCGACCAGACCTTCTATCGCCTCGACATGCCGAAGAATGATGAGGAATCGATCGATACCGGCCTGCACGTGCTGCGCGAGCAGGTGTCGGCTGCGCTGATGGATCCCAAGGCGATCGACGAGGAACGCGGCGTCGTCCAGGGCGAGGACCGGCTGCGCAATTCGCCGGCGAACATTATCGGGCTGAAGCTGTTCGACGCGATGGGCGCCGGCACGCTGCTCCCCAAGCGCATGCCGATCGGCGACATGGAGGTCATCCGCACCGCCCCGCGCGAACGCTTTGTCGAATATTACCAGCAATATTACCGCCCCTCGCGCGCGACGGTCGTCGCGGTCGGCGACTTCGACGTCGACGCGATGGAAGCGAAGATCAAGGCGCAGTTCGTCGACTGGAAACCGCGCGCTGCCGACGGCGCCGAACCCGAACTGGGCCAGATCGTCCCGCACAGCCTCGAAACGCACGCCTTCGTCGAACCCACATTGAGTCCTTCGGTCTCGATCAACTGGATCCGCCCGCCTGAAAACAAGCCCGACACGCTCGCCAACCGGCGCGACGATGTTGTGAACGATCTCGTGATCGCGGTGCTCAATCGGCGCCTCGGCGAAACCAGTCGTACCGACAACCCGCCCTTCCTCTCGGCGCAAGGCAGCGGACAGGAAGCTTATCGGACCATACGCATGGCTTCGATTTCGGGCACTTTCGTTATGGGCAAGTGGCGCGAGGCGCTGTCGGGCATCGACCGCGCGGCGCGCCAGCTGACCCAATATGGCGTGTCGGAGGCCGAACTTAACCGCGAAATCAACGCGCGCCGGACGAGCTATCAGGAAGCGGCGAAAGCGGCGGCGACACGCAATACGGTCAACCTCGCGGGGCAGATGGTTTTTGCCGTGAACAATCGCACGGTGTCGACCTCACCCGCGACGGACCTCGAAATTTTCGAGAGCGCCGTCAAGGGCCTGACCGCCGAGAAGGCGAGCATGGTGGCCAAGACCATCTTCGCCGGCGAGGGGCCGATCGTGTCGCTGATGTCGCCCGACCCGGTTGCGGGCGGCGACCTCGCGCTCCGTGAAGCTTATGAAGCATCGGTCAAGCTTGCGGTCGCGCCGCAACCGACAGTGCCGCCAAAGAGCTGGGCCTACACCGACTTCGGCACGCCCGGAAAGGTCGTGAGCACCAGCCGGCCCGACCTGCTTGGCGCGACGACCTACACCTTCGCCAACGGCGTGAAGCTGAGCGTCAAGCATGTCGATTTCGACAAGAACCAGATTTCGGTGGGCCTGTTGACCGGGATCGGCGAGCGCAATTTTTCGCCCGACAAGATCGATCCGCGCGCCGTCGCGCTCGGCGCGGTCACCTCGGGAGGCCTCGGCCGGATGACCGTCGACGAAGTGACGCGCGCCTTCAACGGCAAGCGCGTCGGTGCCGGCCTGTCGACGCTGGGCCAGCGTTTCCTCCTGTCGGGCGGGACGCGGCCCGAGGATCTGCAACTGCAGATGCAATATATGGCCGCGATCATGACCGACCCGGCGCTCCGGTCGAACGAGTTCGACAAGGCGATCGCGTCGGCGCCGATCGGCTGGACGCTCGCCCATTCGTCACCCGACGGTGTTTTCGGGGTCGAGGGCAATTCGCTGATCTCGGGCGGCGACCAGCGCGTCGCTTTCGCGCCGCCTGAAGTGACTAGCCAGTGGAAGCTCGAGCCGCTGCGCGACGACGTCCGCCGGATGATCGCCAGCGGCCCCATCCATATCGTCATCGCCGGCGACATGAACCCCGACGATGCGGTGAAGGCTGTCGCGTCGACCTTCGGCGCCCTGCCACCGCGCCCGGACTATAACGCCCCCGCGCCGGGTTCGGACCGCCGCTCCTTCGGCACGCCGAACAAGGAGCCGGTGCTGTTCACGCACAACGGGCTGAAAGACCAGTCGCTCGGCAGCGTAACCTGGCAAACGAGCGACGTCATCGGCAAGAATGGGAAGCTCTCGCGACAGCTTTCCGTGCTGAAATCGGTCATGCAGCTGCGCGCCAACGACATCATTCGCGAAAAGGAGGCCCTGGCCTATTCACCGCGCGTGTCCGAATTCGCTTCGCCCGACTATGCCGGCTTCGGCACCTTGCAGTCGACCGCCGCGACCTCACCGGACAAGCTTCCGGCCTTCTATAGCGCGATCGATGCGATCGTCACCGATCTGCAAGCCAACCCGATCGGCATCGACGAGCTCAAGCGCGCACGCGAGCCGATGATCGAACATAGCCGCCAAAGCCTGAAGACCAACTCTGGTTGGTTCCGGCTGATGCTCGGCGCAGCCTACCAACCAAGCTCGATCGACGACGCGCTCAAGGATATTGAAGTCTATGAAGCGGTGACGCCCGAGCTGATCCAGCGGCTCGCCCGTCAGTATCTAGCGACCGACAAGGCGATCCGCATCTCGGTCGTTCCCTCATCCGAGGCGAAGGATTCCAGCGAACTCGCCAGCGGCAAATAGAGCCCCGGAAGTGTCACGCGGTGGAACTCCCGGTCTGCCGCGTGACACGCACCTGGGCCGGAAGGCCGTGCCCCAACGGACAACATTTCGTTCCGGATTGCGGTCCGATCGCATCTCAAGCGTTCGGCACGTGGAGTATCGCGGCTGGTAGTGCGGTCCCGGAGTTTCATCGCGGACGGAATGACAGGGACGCATCCACTTGCGCGACGGCCCCTCGTCACCCCACAGTGAGGTTCCGGGTGCAGGTCCGGCCGCGCAAATAGGAGCTCGCAATTGCGATGACAGCCAATCCCAATTTCTGGGGGATAGTTGCAATCAGCGCTAACGGCCGATTGTTGACTGTCCGCTTTCGGTTCCGATCGGGGGAATAGCTGCCCCCTCAATGCAAGTTCCACCAACTGACTGAGGCTGATGCGACGGCCCCAATCGCCGCTATCCCAAACACAAACGACGCCGCAGAATTTACAGAGCCTACCGAAAGCAGAATTGAAACAGCGAGTGCGCCTGTGACCTGCCCCGCTAGCCGCGCCGTCCCTTGCACTCCCCCGGCCGAGGCAGCACGGTCAACGGGCGCAGAGAGGAACATGGTGCGGTTATTCGGTGTCTGGAACAGACCGAATCCGATGCCGCAGAGTGTGACTCCTAGGACGTGCACCGAAATGCTTCCAGTCAGTGGGGCGACGGTCAATATACAGAGGCCGCACGTTAAGACCAAACCGCCTGCGGCGCATAGGCGAGCAGGCTGAACGCGCTCCAAAAGGCGCGAGGTGATCGGCGTCGTAAGTAGCACAGCGAGCGGCCAGGGCGTCATTACCAAAGCGATGTCCCGGGCCGGTAGCCCAAGCCGGTCATGTAAGGCGAACGGCAGCATCAACAGCGACATACCCATTGCCGTGAAGCACAACACCGACGCGAGTACGGACCGAGCGAAGCTAGGTGACTTAAAGAGCATCAGCGGCAGAAACGGCACGTCCTGACGAAGATCCCGCCGGATCAGGAGCCATAGCCCCGCCCCACCCACCGCCGACAACAGCATAGCAACCAGCGCCGATTGGCGTGCAAAGCCGGCCGCAATGACGAAAGCCGGAACGATCACAGCATAGGCGCCCAGACCGACGCTATCGAGTCTCTTTCCCTCGCTCCGCCGGGACGGAAGCGAATATGCCGCTACCAACGCCATGCCCGCTAACAGCACGCCACCCGCAAAAGCAAATCGCCAGCTTCCAAGACCGATCAGCAACGCGCCAATCGTCGGCCCGGCCGCGGAAAATAACGCGACCGTTATCGCGTTCCAACCGATCGCTCGTCCGAACTCGTCCTCCGCAACAGTCTGGCGGAGCAAGGCGACGCCCAAGGCCATGACCGCCGCGGCCCCGACGCCCTGAACAGCTCTGAACGCGACAAGCGAGGGGAAGCTTGGCGCAATTGATGACAGGGTGGCGCAGAGCGTGAACAGAGCCACCCCGGCGACAAAGGTCGGACGATAGCCGAAACGCTCGCCGACCGCAGCGAGCGGCAGCAGGCCAGCGACGAGCGCACCCTGATAGGCGATAAGAAGCCACGCCGCGGCCGCGGGGTCGATGCGAAGCGCGGTCGCTATCGAGGGCAGTGCAATGTTGACGCTTGATGCGTCGAGAACGGCAGCGGCCATCGCGAAGAGCACGCTGGCGATTGCAATTCGGCGACGCGGCGTGTCGGGCACAGCTGAGATGCTCGTCACGGCGGCGATCTCAGGCAGCAGGGACCCAGACGCCGCCCGCGTCGGCATAGCGGACCATCCTCGTCTCGAGGCGGAGGTCGCGCGCCGTGAAGCGGAATTGGATCGCCGGTCCGCTCACGCAGCGTGTGTCGTGGATATCGCCGGGCAGATAAACCTGCACATCGCCAGCCCGAACGCGTGTCGATCCGCGTTTGACGAGACGCGTACCCTCCCCCTTCTCCTCGACGCGCGCATAAGTGCCCATCTCCATTTCGCCGTGCAGCACACCGTAGATGACCCAGCTTTCGCCGTGGTCATGCGGCACCCGATAGCGACCTTCGGCCTCGGTGTGCGCCAGGAGGACGAAACTGTGAACCGGATCTCGGTAAAGCTCGCGGCTTTCAGGGCGTTCGTGGCAGACGTCAGCGAGCCACGCCTCAGTTTGCGGCGCCCGAAGCAGTTCAGCGAGGTGTGCGCTGCAATTGGCGACCAGTTCAGAGGCCAACGGCCCCCAATTATCGCGAACGCGGCCGGCGAAGAGATCGAGTGCGGTTCCAGTCATGGCAAACTCCTGTCTCGTAATGATCGAGACCGAAGATAGACCGGCGCCGTCATGGCGGAAGACGCAGCATTTGCATTCCATTGTTGCGTATGGCGCTATGTCAAATGATTGGCCCGTGCTATTGCTAGGGTCATGAGCGGACCCGACCTCAATCTGCTGTTCACGCTGGATGCCCTGCTTCAACAAGGCAGCGTCGCTGGCGCAGGGCGCAAGCTCGGCCTTAGCCCCTCAGCGATGAGCCGGGCTCTCGCGCGCCTCCGGACGGTGACGGGTGATCCGGTGCTCGTCCGGGCTGGTCGCGGGCTGGTCGCGACTCCTCGTGCAGAGGCGATGCGCGACGAGGTCCACCGGCTCGTGGAGGATGCCCGTGCCGTCCTGCGTCCTGCCGACACGGTCGACCTCTATCGCCTCGACCGGACCTTCGTGCTCAGAACGAGCGATGGCTTCGCAGAAACGATCGGGCCAGCACTGATCCAGCGCGTCACCGAAGAAGCCCCGCACGTCCGCATCCGTTTCATTCGCAAGCTCGACAAGGATAGCGCGGGGCTCCGAGATGGCGATATCGATCTCGAAACCGGTGTCGTCGGAAATTCGATCGGACCCGAAGTCCGCGCGCAATCGCTATTTGAGGACCGCTATGTCGGCGTCGTGCGCGCGGGTCATCCGCTAGCGAAAGGCAGAATGACCGCGGAGCGCTATGCCGAAGGCCGCCACGTGCAGGTCACGCGGGAGGGCTTGGGTCTTGGTGCGATCGATGAAGCGCTCGAGGCGCTCGGTCTTGCCCGCACAATCGTCACCACCGTCGATGGTTTCGCCGCAGCGCTCGCATTGGCCCGTGGTTCCGATCTCGTTTCGACGGTCCCCGAGCGGCACACGCTTGGCCTCCGCGAAGGGATGGCAACGTTCGCGCTGCCGGTCGAGACCGACGCCTTTACAATATCGTTGCTCTGGCACCCCCGCATGGAGGGAGACGCGGCGCATCGCTGGCTGCGCCAGCTTGTACGGCAAGCATGCGATGCCGTGCTTCGGGCCGCTCCCGGCAGCTAAACCCAAGCCGGACATGGCGCCAGACGCATGAATGAAGTGCAAGCAATGCATCTTCCGCCATGCCGGAAGAAGCGATAGAAAAACTGCATCGCCGGGACCAAGGGCGGCTCGAAGCCAATTCGAACGATGGTGGGGGATGATCATGGGTGTGAGAAACAAGCTATTCGTGCCGATGCTGTTGGCAACGGCCACGCCTGCATTGATTTTTGTTACGCTGCCTTCTCCCGCGATCGCAGCCGATCAGGTGTACCGCGTCGGGTTCGAGCAGGCGGCGATATCCGATCCGGGCCATGTCCCGATTTCGGCGATAATCTGGTACCCGACGACCGCCGAGGCGCGGGACGTCCAGGTCGGGCCGGTCGCCATCAAGGCGGCTCCCGGCGCCCCCATCGCGAAACCCGGTCTGCCGATGATCGTCATCTCGCACGGGACCGGAGCGGCGGCGATTAGTCACATCGACACGGCGATCGCGCTGGTCGAGGCCGGGTTCATCGTCGTGACTCCAACGCACAACGGCGACAATTTTCAGGACGAAAGCAATGTCGGCAAATCGGCATGGTTCGTCGACCGCTCGCGCCATATCGTCCGCGCGATCGACTTCATGCTCGGTGACTGGCGTGGATCATCGAGCGTCGACAAGAACAAGATCGGTATCTTTGGCTTCTCCGCTGGAGCCACGACCGCGCTCATCGCCATTGGCGGCGAACCGGACCTTGGGCGTCTCGCGCCGCATTGCGCGAAGCAGCCCGAGTTCGTGTGCCGTCTCTTCCCAGCCTCGGACACCGCGGTGGAAACCCCGTCCTGGTCGCATGACCCCCGTATTGCAGCCGCGGCAATCGCGGCCCCGGGGCTGGGATTCCTGTTCGGTCCTGGAAGCCTCTCGAAGGTGAAGGCCCCGGTCCAGGTTTGGGCAGGAAGTGATGACGAGATTGTCCCCTACGCCAGCAATACCGACAATGTTCGCTCCTTGCTGCCCAAGACCGCGGAATATCGCGAGGTCCCCCGTGCGGGGCATCTATCGTTTCTATCGCCTTGTCCCGACCCGAACGTGATGCCCGCCATCTGTACCGATAAACCGGGCTTTGATCGCGCCGCCTTTCACGCCGAGCTCAACGCCGCGCTGATCGCCTTCTTTCGAAAGCAGCTGACCGCACCCTAAGCGCGCCACGGTCCAAATCGATCTGACACTATCAAAAGGCGGCCGGCGCGCCGGCTGCGAAGGATGAGCCATGTCCCGCAAAACCACATCTGTCCTCGTTCTTGCCATGGCAATGGCCACCACCGCGCAAGCCAGCCTGGCCAGCGAGGCGCGCGCTCCGGCGATCGAGAATATGCTCCGCCGCACGGTGCCGATTGCAGGCGCCGAGAACCAACGGTTCAAGCTCGCCGACCGAATGGCGCACTACCGCGTCCCGGGGGTCAGCATCGCGGTGATCGAGAATTGCCGTATCGTCGATGCGCGAGGGTTCGGCGTCGCCTCCTGGGAAGGTGAACCCGTGTCACCCGACACGATTTTCCAGGCCGGTTCGATCAGTAAATCGGTGACCGCAGTCGGTGCGCTGCGTCTCGTCGAAGAGGGCGTTCTTGGGCTCGATGAAGATGTGCGCCATTTCACGAAGAGCTGGAGCTACGACGGCGCGCATGGAGCCGTGACGCTACGCCAGCTTCTTGGACATACGGCAGGCATGAATGTTGCCGGCATGAAAGGCTATGAGCCCGGCGCTCCGTTGCCGACGTTGATGCAGATCCTTGCAGGGGAGGCCCCGGCGAACACACCGACGATCGGGGTGGAGGGGCAACCCGGCAGCCGCTGGAGCTATTCGGGCGGTGGTTATGTCGTAGTCCAGTCAGCGATGAGCGAGACATCGGGTGAGGAATTCGCTCCGCTCATGCGCAAACGCGTCCTCTCAGCCCTCGGAATGAATGCCAGCGGGTTCGAGCAACCCCTTCCCGCGGACAGAGTACAAGCGGCAGCGAAAGGAACAGCGGGTGACGGCTCCCAGCTTCCCGGTGGATGGCGCGTCTATCCGGAACAGGGAGCGGCTGGCCTGTGGACCACTCCAAGCGACCTGGCGCGCTTCGCGATAGGGCTGGCGCGTTCCACCCGCGGCGAGGGTGACGCTATTCTCGGCAAAGAAGCTACAACGCAGTTGATAGCACGCGGCCCGGGAAACTGGGGTCTCGGTATCGACCTAGGTCCAGCGGATGGGCCCCGGCAGATCAGCCATACCGGCAAGACGATCGGCTACACGTCGATGTTCGTGATCTATCCTGACCGCTGCCAAGGCGCTGTCGTCATGACCAACGGCCATGACGGAGGGTGGCTGATCAATGAGATCATGCGCGCGATCGGCGACATCCATCATTGGCCAAGACGCAAACAAGAGCCGGCGCAGGTGACGGTCCCACTAACTGATGAGATCGCGGACCGCTTCATCGGGACATACCGGCTCAAGGATTTTCCGACCGAGCGCTTCACCATCTCGCGCGACCCCGCCGGCACCTTATACTCGGCGCGCGGCGGCCACGTCGGACGCACTCTGATGCCAGTGAACGATGCCAAATTGTTCTCACCCGACAGCGTCATGACAATCGAAGTGGTCAATCCCGCAGAAGGTCGCGCAGCGACAGTCGTCCTCGGTTTCGGTGGTGGCAGCAATATTGCGGAGCGCATGGATTAAACCGCCTTTGGCCGATTGCAAACCGGCAGGTTTTGGAGCGACGAAACGCTATAGCTGCCCTTGCCACGGCATAATCGCTTATTAGGAGCCGACAGAAAAATTCGCGACTGATACAAGTCGAGGCGCGGCCTACCGCCACCTGTCATTTCCTTTGAATTTGTAACGGACCTTTTTCTGCTGGTCAGTCGCCGCAGTGAATGCAAAATATGCATTCGAATGGGGCGAGTGGAACAAAAATGAAACATATATTTCCGGGTTGGGGAGATTCCCCCGATGGCGATCTTACCGATGCACGGCCCGTCTAAAGCTGGCGGAGCCGCATCGCTCGTTCGCCCGCTTACCAGGCGGCGCAAAAAGGATGGAGCGCTATATGTCCGACCCGCAGAAATCGAGACCGAAATTGCCGCAGCCTATATGCGGCCGCTTGCAAACCTCGCCCAGGATAGTGCCATCACGAGCGAATGCCTTCTGCACTTCGCTCGCCATTTTCGGCCAAACGGACCGAGCGCAACCTATGAGGTCATCTTGACTGCGCTGCTGGATCGGATCGATCGGCAGGTGAGAGGACGGATAGGCGGCATCCCCGTACACCGTAGGCGCGACGTTCGAGAGCGTGTCCGCGACGAGTTGCTTGTCCGTCTTGTTGGCGGGACCGACGTCCTCGACATCTTCGAATGCCGTTTTGCCATGGCGGTTCGTGCGCTGACGATCGACGCCATTCGTCATTTCGGACGCATCGATGGTGCGGAAGTCTCGGCCCAAGCGCTTGTGCCAGCCGATAGCGATGACAGCGCCGAGGATGTCATGGGCGCGATCCTTTTCCGGCGGGAGGGCATCCGTATGTCCGAGGCCGAGATAAAGGTGGAACTCATGCGGCTGCGGCCCCTGCTGACTGAAAAGCAGTTCACCGCCGTGGTGGCGGTACATTATCTGGGACTCAAGGAAGAATCGATCGATCCTGATGAAGTGACGGCGGAAAAGCTCATGAATATTACTGGGCGAATGGTACGCATTCATCTCAAGGCTGCGAGCGAAGCGATCGCCAAACATATGGAGTCGGAGCGATGACCAACCATTCCGACGAATTGACGAACATCCTCCTGGAGCTGGGTGTCGACGGTGATGTGTCGCCCGAAGCAGTGCGTCTCGCGATTGCCGCGCATCCGGAGCATGCCATGGAAATTGCGGCATTCGCTCTGGAATGGCATCTCGACCAAGAGTCCGAGGCGCAGGTCGACGCCCCGCTACCCGCTGCCGACCTGTCGCGCCTTTGGCAAGAGACTGCTGTTCGCGATCCTTTCGAAGGCAAGTCCCCTCAGGACTTGAAGAGTCTTGCCCTGCAACTCGACCTTCCGCTCTCGATCCTACGGCAAATCTGCCGCCGGATGATTGATGCTGCCACGATTCCGCTCATCCTGCTCGGGGATCTTGCACGCCATCTGCGTGTCGAAACCGGGACCCTGTTCGGGTTTCTGGAACTCGAGCCTTCCTTGGCGAATACCGAATATCGATCGAGCCAGACCCCTCAGGCCCTTGCCAAAATATCGTTCGCAACCGCGGTGCGAATAACGCCGATGAGTGCAGAGTTGCGCGAGAAGTGGCTGACGTTGGCAGAATAGGTGGAAAATTTCGACGCCATCAGACGAGCGGCGGCCGAACTTCGCCTCGAAGTCGACCCGGGCTTTACGGAACTACACGCTGCCGAGGTGGTCAAACGCTCGATCGACCGGTGTGAGCTGACGGTCGAAGAACTAGATCCGGATGATCCGGGACTGGCCGGATCGATCGGCGTTCTCGACCGAACATTCGGTCTCGTTCTGGTCAGCAATGCTCTGGAACCCGCGGCGCGCGAGGAAGTGATCGCGCATGAAATCGGCCATTTCACGGTCCATGAGGCGCCGCGCCCCACGGTGGCCGACGGCTACAACGCACCGGGTGCGGGTGACCCTGCCCAGAGAGTCGAAGCCTATGGCATTAAGGAACGCCGCGAAGCGCAGGCTAACGTCTTCGCACGCGAGCTCTTGTTGCCAAGGGCGCTTGCCCGGCAATTGTTCATGGCCGGGGAGCGCGCGGCGGCAATAGCGGACCGGCTTGGCATTCGCCGCGAGACTGTCTTCCAGCAGCTCACCGATGCGTTGCTGCTTCCAGACATAGCTGCGGCTCCGGACAGCGCCTCGCGCCCTTCCCCTCCTCCGGATAAATTTCAGGAGGAGGCGATCGTTCATCGTGGCGAGGCATTCCTGCTTGAGGCGGGGCCTGGCACCGGCAAGACGAAAACGCTGGTGGAACGGATTTCTCGACTTCTCAAGAACAAGGAGGCGCAGGCCGACGAGATACTGGCGCTGACCTTTTCCAACAAGGCTGCGGGAGAGATCGCGGATCGTGTCGGAAAGGCAGCGGGCGCCGCAGCGGCGAATATCTGGACAGGGACCTTCCATGCCTTCGGTCTCGAGCTGCTTCGCAAATATCACGAGACTTTCGGCAAGGGGCAGGACCCGCGGTTGATCGACGGCAGCGAAGCCATCCATTTGCTGGAAGACAGCCTGCCGACGCTTCCCATCGTCCACCTGCAGAACCTGTTCGAGCCGGCGCTCGCGCTGCGCGACATCTTTCGTGCCATCTCCCGCGCAAAGGATGAACTCGCCAGCCCGGCAGATTATGCTGAGAAGGCCGAGGCAATGGCGAAGAAGGCGGCGGAGGACAACGATGCGGACGCCGCGCTCGACGCGGCGAAGGCCGCGGAAGTCGCGCTGGTCTATAAGCATTATCAGGCAAAGCTCGATGAGCTCCAGGCTGTCGATTACGGCGACCTTGTCATGCTGCCGGCTCTGAAACTTAGCAACGACGCGGAGTTTGCCAAGATCCTTCGCGAGCGCTTCAAATGGATCCACGTCGACGAGTATCAGGACATCAATCGCGCCAGCGCCGTCCTGATCAAGGGTCTCGCCGGCGAAGGAAACAACCTCTGGGTGGTTGGGGACGCGAGGCAATCCATCTATCGCTTTCGCGGCGCATCAACCGCCAACATGGCGCAGTTCAAGAAGCACTATCCGGTTTCGCTCCGGCGCAGACTGGGGCGAAACTATCGCTCGACCAAGCCAATCGTCAGCCGCTTCATGGAATTCGGCAACGACATGCAAGTGTCGGATTATGCGCTTCCGCTCGAGCTTGAAACGGAACGAGACGAGCTTGGCACGCCTCCAAGCATTTCCGCGGCGGCAGATACTGATGCAGAAATGGACGAGCTCGCAGGTGCCATCCGCGCGCTGGAGAAGAGTGGGACTGCGCTAAGAGACCAAGCCATATTGGCCAGAAGCAACGGAATTCTCGGGCGCGTCGGCGAGGAACTGGAAGCGCGCGGGGTTCCAGTCCTCTACCTTGGTCCGCTCTTCGACCGACCTGAAATACGCGATCTTCTTTCGCTGCTTGCGATCGTGGGCGGGGCCGATGCACCGCTCCTGCGCGTTGCCGGCTTTCCCGAATATGGCGTTCCACTCGACGACGTCGTCAAGCTTCTCGGGATCGCGCGTGAGACGAAGCGACCGGTCACCGAACTCATTGTCGATGCGGAGACCCTAGCGGTTTTATCGGTGCCCGCACGTATGGGTCTCGAGCGCCTTGGAAATCACCTGCAGGGATTTCATGCGGGGCACACTCCGTGGTTCGTCCTCATGGAATATCTGTTCGAGCGAAGCGACTATGTCGTCCGCCTGATGGCCGGCCAGACTCCGCGCGACGAGATGCGGCGCGTGGCAGTCCGCCAGCTTGTCGAAGCGATGCGGTCAATGCCGCTTCGCGGCAGCAGGTCCCCCATCAAGCGCGGTTTGGATCGCGTCCGGCATATGGTTTTGCTCGCGGATGACAGGGAGTTGAGACGCCTCCCCGACGAGCTTTCCGGCCTCGACGGCGTTCAGCTGCTTACGATACACGGAAGCAAGGGGCTTGAGTTCGAGGCGGTCCATTTGCCCTGCCTCTACGCCGGCACGATCCCGGCTGCCGACCGGCGACCCCGCTGCCCACCGCCCGCAGGCCTGATCGACGACAGCGCCGAAACCGACGGTCACATTGCCGAAGAGGAATGCCTCTTTTTCGTAGCGTTGTCGCGCGCGCGGACGCATCTGCGACTTTATCGCGCCGCTAGGCGCGCGGGCAAAAATTCGAACCCGTCGGCATTCCTCGACCGACCGGGACTTGCACTGCCGGCCTCGGCCGACTGTCAGAGGATTGCCAGGATCTACCCGGTTGTCGCTCCGTCCCCGCTGCCGGTGCCGCCACCGCCCGCAAAGCTGAGGCACCGCGACATCGAGCGCTACGACGATTGCCCGCGTCGCTTCTATTATGAGCGCGTTGTCGCTCTCCGCGGCGATGCACCCGAGAGTGCCTATCTCGAGGCTCATCGCTGCTTGCTGAAGGTCCTCGATGCGGCTCGTGAAAGCGACGTTGCGCTCGACGCGGCACAGGTCTCGGCCATCTTCGAGGAGGCGTGGTCCACGAGCCCACTGGTGGGACACGTCTTCGAAACCTCTTACCGCAACCTGACGGAAGCCATGCTGGCCGGGCTTCTGCCTGTCCTCGCTGCGGGGACCATGGAAGGCGATGCCAAATTGTCCGTCGAGATCGGCGGACGAACGGTCGAGCTGCATGTCGATCAGATAATCGGCGACGGACCGGGGACAATTTATCGTACAATTCGGGCTGGCAAGCAGAGTAGGGGCGAAGCTGACAAGATCGGGAACAGCCTGCTGCTGGAAGCCGTCAATCGGGGTGCCGGAATGTCCGGCCGCGTCGAAACCTTTCACCTGGCGGACGCCGCGACAACGCCCATAGAACAAACCGACCGGAAGAAAGGCGCTAGGCTCGAAACCAGTCGGACCATCGTCGCAGCAATCGACAAAGGGGAGTTTCCACCCAAGCCGAGCGACTGGTCCTGCCCGCGATGCCGCTACTTCTTCCTTTGCCCGGCGCCGGCGCCTGCCGCCTGATTTTTTTTCGAAGACAGACTTCCGGGTTCGCTGACCCCGGCGATCAACCTCTTGTCGGCCACGGCATTCCGTCGCGGCCCGAACGGCATGAGGTAATTTAACATGAATACTGAAGAGAAAAACAACGAAGCGAGCCGTGCGGGCCGTTTCAGCTTCCTCGTCAACAGCGAAACCTATCGCACCGATGATCGTCGCATCGACGGCGAAGATGCGCTGCAGATTTCGGATCACGATCCGGCCGACCAGTACATCCTGATCGAACTGAAGGACCGCGGCACCACCTCGGTGGGCCTCGACGAGAAGATCGATCTCGGCGATGGCGACAAGGCGTTTCGTGCGTTCCGCGGCGATCGCATCTTTCGCCTCACCGTCGAGGGCCGCGGCTACGAATGGGGGCAGCGCAGCTTTGCCGAAAGCGAACTCCGCCGCATCCACCGTATCGCGGCCGACGAAGTGTTCAGCATGTCGCTGCCGGGCGAGGATCTCATCATCGACGACGAGGGCGAGGTCGATCTCGAAACAGCGGGGGCCGAGCGCCTCGACGTTGTGAAGCGCCCCGAGGTGCGGATCAAGGTCAACACCAAGCCGGTCAAGATCTCTCGCGGCTGGCACGATGGTCTCGCTATTAAGACGGCCGCCATCGCCCAGGGCGTTGCGATCCAGCTCGACTTCATCCTCGATCTCGAGGGCGAAGGCGTCCCCGCGCGCGTCATCGGCGATACCGATCGTGTGTTCATCCGCGGCGGCGAAAAGTTTGGCGCCGTCGACAATCACGAAGACAGCTAAGGATGAGCGAGATGCGCGCCGGCGTCACGGCTGCCATCGCGGAGCTGCGCGAGCAATTCGCGCAGCTCCCGCTCCACATTTATCCGTCTCCCTGCGGCGGTGCGCATGTGCTGATCGAGAATATTCCCCTCGGGAGGCCGTTCGCACAGGAAACCACCTGGGTCGGCTTCTTCCTTTCCAACGCATGTCCGGAAGACGACACCTATCCGTTCTGGGTCCGCCCGGATCTGAGCTTTGCCGATGGCAGGGCTCTCTCGCCGCCGATCCACGGGGGCAATCACTTTCCGGCAGCCGACACGCCCGGCCTCCCCCAGCGGCCGGCCGTGATGATCTCCCGCCGACAGCGGAATCAGTCGGTCTGGATCCAGGAATCTCCGCTGCTGAAACTCCTCTCCGTCATGAAGTGGATGACCGAACGATGAAAACACGCTGCGAACTGCGGATGCCGCGATCGATGTATGAAGAGCTCTCCGCGCACCTTTTTCCCGGTGACGGTGACGAACATGGTGCGGTCATTCAGGCCGGGCTGCTGCAGACCCGGTCCGGGCCGGTGCTCACCGCGCGGTCGCTCGTTCTCGCCGAGGAGGGCAAGGATTGGGTGCCCGGAAACCGCGGGTACCGGATGTTGCTCGCACCCTTCATCGCGAAGCAGGCGCGCATCTGCCGCGACGAGAAGCTCGTCTATCTCGCCGTGCACAATCACGGCGGCAACGACAGCGTCGCCTTTTCGAGCGTGGATATCGAATCCCACGAACGAGGCTTTCCGGCGCTGCTGGATCTCGTCGAAGGCATGCCCGTCGGTTCGCTGGTCTTCGCGCCCAATGCCGTTGCAGGCGATATCTGGTTTCCCGACGGCGAGAGGTTGAACCTCGATCGACTGGTCGTGATCGGCACAAAGCGAAAAGTCCTGCAACCCCGACCGGAGCGCATGGCGGCGGGCGATGCCGGACGCTTCGACCGGCAGGTCCGGCTGTTCGGCGTCGAAGGGCAGGCAATACTGGCAGGCAGCCGTGTAGCGATCATTTGGACTGGGCGGCGTTGGCTCGCTGCTTGTCGAACTGCTCGCACGGCTTGGTGTCGGAGAGTTCATCCTCGTCGACCCCGACCGCGTCGATCCCACAAACGTGCCGCGCCTCGTCGACGCGACATCATGGGACGCGATGGCTTGGCTGGTCGACAAACGTCGTCCGAAATGGGTTCGCAAGCTCGGCAGGCGCCTCGCCACCAAGAAGGTCGACCTCTCTCGCCGCGTGATCCGCCGCGCCAACCGCAAAGCGCGTGTTGAGAGTCACTTCTCGGTCATGGAGAAACCCGAAGTTGTCGCGGCGATCAAGGACTGTGACTTCGTCTTCCTCGCTGCCGACGGGCACAGGGCGCGTCGATTGTTCAACGCGCTGGTTCATCAGTATCTGGTCCCGGGCGTTCAGATCGGGACGCGCATCCAGGTCGATCCCAACAGCGGTGCTGTGATCGATGTCCATACAACTACGAGGCCGGTCACCCCCTCCAAGGGCTGCATGCTTTGCAACCAGGCGGTCAGCCAGGCGCGCCTTCGCGAAGAGAGCATTTCGCAGGAAATGCGCGTGGGCCAGCGTTACATCGATGAGGATGACGCGCCCGCTCCGAGCGTCATCACCCTCAATGCTCTGGGCGCCTCGCAAGCCGCTAATGACTTCTTGTTCTACATTACCGGGCTGGTGAACGACGATGCATTCGGCGGAACGATCCAAGGCCGGCCGCTTAAACGGACCCTCCGTTTCGTTGATCCTCGGCGTGACAAGGAATGTCCCGACTGTGGCTCCGGCGGACGACTTGCTCGTGGCGACAAAGCGCGACTGCCATTGATCGAATGAAAGTCATTCCCGCGTGGGACCGCGATTTCCTTGTTGCCGGTAATCTCGCCAAGCTCGATGCTATGCAGAAGCGGCGACGGCGGGCCGCGACAGGAGTCCAGCCGGGTACAGTTCGGAGGCGTGGTCATAACTCTCCTCTCTGCCCCGGTCCTTCGTCGCTCACGAGATCATCTCGGTATCGTTACCGCTGACACCGCGCTGTGGGAGGCTGTTGTGCAAACTTTGAACAAAAAATGATCCGATGTGGCTGTTAGCCGAGGCAGAATCTAAGAAGATGGCTGATTTGCTTGCCTAATCGGGACCAGGTTCGACTTTCGTCGCTTGGCTTGGCCCTCGCTGTCGGTATAGCCCTTGGATAGGGGGAAGAGAATCATGGCCGATATTGAACCGCTCGCGTCGATCCGGGACCGCTTACTGAAAGAGCGCCACGCGCTTCTCGATCTTTCGACGCGCAATCGCCTCCTCAACACGCCGCTCCGAACGCGCAACAATCGCGCGATTGAAATCGTCGACGAGAAATCGACCGAGGTGTTCCGGCTGCTCGACGACGGCAAGGCGCTGAGCTTCCTCCCCGGCGTCAAGCTCAGCGACGAAGAACGCGCCGAGCTCGACCCGGACGACGATGTCACCGGCGGCATCCCACAGCCGGGCGAAGACGTCGTCGATGCGCGCGGCGTCGCAGGCCGGCACAGCGACCTCCGCCTCCAGACGCGCCTTACCTCCGAAGGGCTGCAAAAGCGGCTGTTCGACATCTGGTACGATGCCCAGACGCTCGAACAGGAGCAGGGGGTCAATATCCTCTATCTCGCGATCGGCCTCTTGCGCTGGTACGACAGCGACAGCTCGGACATCGCGCGTCATGCGCCGCTCGTGCTGCTGCCCGTCCGTCTCGACCGCAGCAGCGCCGCCGACCGGTTCAAGCTCAAGGGACGCGACGAGCCGCCCTCGCCGAACCTCACCCTGCAGGCGAAGATGAAGGTCGAGTTCGGGCTCGTCATCGAGGATTTCAAGGACGAGGACGAGGTCGATCTTGCCGCCTATTGCGCACGCGTCGCCGCCACCGTCTCGAGCCAGGCGCGCTGGGAGGTGCTGCCTGACGCCATGGTCCTTGGCTTCTTTTCCTTCTCCAAATTCCTGATGTACCGCGATCTCGATCCCGACAATTGGCCGGCGGACGGCGCCATCGACGCCAAGGCGACGATCGCCGCGCTGCTGCGCGACGGTTTTCCCGCCACCGAACCGATCGTCGCCGACGACGTCCGGATCGACGACGCGATCCGTCCGATCGAGCTCCATCATGTCGTCGATGCCGACAGCTCGCAGACCGTGGTCATCGCCGAAGCCGCGGGCGGACGATCGCTTGTCGTCAAGGGACCGCCCGGGACGGGCAAGTCGCAGACGATCACCAACATCATCGCCGCCGCGGTCGCGCGCGGCAAGAAAGTGCTGTTCGTCGCCGAGAAGATGGCCGCGCTCGAAGTCGTGCATCGCCGCCTCCAGCAGGTCGGGCTCGGGCCGCTGACGCTCGAGCTCCACTCGAACAAGGCGAACAAACGCTCGCTCCTCGAAGAGCTCAAGCGTACCCGCGACGCCCAGCATCGCGGTACCCGCGGCGATCTCACCGTCGTCGACAAGCTCGGGTCCGTCGGCGACGATCTCAATCGCTTCGCGGCGCGTCTGCACACTCCGCTCGCGCCCTCCGAGCTCTCGCCGCACGCGATCCTCGGGCGCCTTGCCGCGGTCAGCAACCGTGTCGGCGCGCCAGCTTATCCGCTCGACGATGCCGAGAACTGGACGCGGCAGCGCGCCGCCGAAGTGCAGGCGCTTGGCGCCGAGGTCGCCGAACGTGCAAAGGCGCTCGGCGAGCCGGCCGCGGATCCCTGGATCGGCGTCCACTGCGGGCCGCTCGATCCCGTTGAACGCGAAGCGCTCGGCGCGCGGATCCGGATCGCTGCGGAAGCGCTCGCGCGCGTGCGCGAACTCGCCGGCGTCGCTGCGCGCGAGCTGGGCACCCGCGACGCCGCACTCTTTTCCGATATCACCGCCGCGCTGGGGCATCTAGCGGTGACCCCGATCCCCGCGGGCACTGATCTTGCCGCAATGGCGGATCCGCTCTGGTCGACCGATGCGGGCCGCGCGGCAGAGCTGATCGCGGCGGGCCGGCGGCTCGCAGCGCTCTGGAGCGACGCGGAAGCCAAGATCAATGCCGCGGGGCTCGGTGCCGACTGGTCCGCGATCCGCCTCGCGGTCGTCACCAAGGGCGCGAGCCTTTTCCGCATTCTCGACAGCAATTACCGTGCGCAGCTCGCGCTGCTCCGTTCCTATCTGAAAATCGAACTACCCGGCTCGCAGGCCGAGCGGATCGCCCTGATCGATGAAGCGGTAGAGGCGCAGGCCGCGCGCGCCGAGTTCGAGAAATCAAGCGATACGGGCGCGATGTTCGGCAGCGCCTGGAAGGGCGAGCGGTCCGACTGGGACCGGCTCGAGGCGGTCCGCACCTGGCGCGTTCGCCACGAAGGGCAGCCCGATAGCGTCTGGGCGCGGCTTGCCGCGAGCGCCGACGTGGCTGCGCTCGAGCGCGCGCGTGCCGATCTTGGCGTCCAGCTTCCCAATCTCGATGCATCGCTGCGCGATCTCTTCGGACACCTCGATCTCGATCTGGGGCGCTCGCTCGGCGCCGACGCGCTGTCGGGAGCTCCGCTCGATCGCCTCGCTGGCCGGCTTGAGGGCTGGTCCGCCAACCTCGAGGGGCTGAGCCGCTGGACCGCCTTTTATGCACGCGCCCGCGCGCTCGCAGGGGCGGGCGGGGCCAGCCTCGTCGCGGCACTGCTCGATGGCGCCATTGCGCCTAAGGATTTGCCCGCCGCCTTCGCGCATGCCTATGCCGAGGTGCTTCGCAAGGCGCTGTTCGAGGCTTGGCCCGAGCTGCGCGGGTTCGATGGCGATCATCACAATGCGACCGTCGCCGACTTTCGCCAGTTCGACCGGGCGCGGATCGCGCTCGCGCAGGAACAGATCGTCGCGGCGCATGCCGCCGGGCGCCCATCAGGCGCCGCGGGCATCGGCCCGCTCGGCATTCTCAACGCCGAGATCGCGAAGAAGCGCCGCCATGCGCCTATCCGGGTGCTGCTCGACAAGGCGGGACCCGCGATCCAGCAGCTCAAGCCCGTCTTCATGATGAGCCCGCTCTCGGTGGCGCAGTTCCTCAAGCCCGGCGCGCTGCAGTTCGATATGCTCGTGATGGACGAGGCGAGCCAGATCGAGCCCGTCGATGCACTCGGCGCCATCGCGCGCGCCGACCAGCTCGTCGTTGTCGGCGATGAAAAGCAGCTGCCGCCGACCGCCTTCTTCAAGAAGCTCACCGGCGAGGACGATGGCGAGGAGATCGACGAGGGGATCACGATCGAGGCCAAGGACGCCGAGAGCATCTTGGAGCTATGCCTTGCCAAGGGCGTGCCCTCGCGGATGCTGAGCTGGCATTATCGCTCGAAGCACCAGTCGCTGATCGCGGTGTCGAACCGCGAATTCTACGAGAACAAGCTCTTCATCGTGCCGAGCCCTTATGATGCGGTTGCCGGCATGGGGCTGAAGTTCAATCTCCTGAAGGACGCGCATTACGACCGCGGCGGCACCCGCACGAACGTCCGCGAAGCGCAGCATGTCGCCGCGGCGGTCATCCGCCATGCGCGCGAAAATCCCGGCCAATCGCTTGGCGTCGCGACCTTCTCGGTCGCGCAGCGCCAGGCAATCCTCAAGGAGCTCGAGCTGCTGCGCCGCGAGAATCCGGACGTCGAGGAATATTTTCTGGGCGGCAGCGCCGAGCCCTTCTTCGTCAAGAATCTCGAGAATATCCAGGGCGACGAGCGCGACATCATCTTCATCTCGGTCGGCTACGGCAAGACCGAGCAGGGCTATCTCGCGCACGCCTTCGGCCCGCTGAGCGGCGAGGGCGGTGAGCGCCGGCTCAACGTGCTCATCTCGCGCGCCAAGCTGCGCTGCGAGATTTTCTGCAACTTCACCGGCGCCGACATCGATCTCGAGCGCACCAAGGCGCGCGGCGTCGCGGCGCTCAAGCTGTTCCTGACCTTCGCCGAGACCGGCCATTTCGGGATGGGCGAGGTATCGGGCGAGGACTTCGACAGCGAGTTCGAAATCCAGGTCTGCGAGCGCCTGCAGGTCCTAGGTTATGACGTGAAGCGCCAGATCGGGGCGTCGGGCTTCCGGGTCGATCTCGCGATATCGGATCCCGAAAAGCCCGGCCGCTTCCTGCTCGGGATCGAATGCGATGGCGCCCAATATCATTCTTCGCGCTCGGCACGCGACCGCGACCGGCTACGCCAGCAGGTGCTCGAGGCGCATGGCTGGATCATTCACCGGGTCTGGAGCGCCGACTGGTATCTGCGCCCGCAGGCCGAGCTCGCGAAGATCGAGGCGGCGGTCGCCGGCGCGAAGGCGGAATGGGCGGCGCGCGACGAGGAAGGCTATCGGGCTCCGCCGGCAGTGCCCGTCAGCTTCGAGGCCGAGACGGTCGGCGACACCGATATCGTGACCGCGATCGTCGGTGAGAAGCGGCGGCACGAAGCGCGGCCTTCAGCCTATGTAGAGGCCGATTTTCCCGTCATCCGCGCCGCCGAGCCGCACGAGACCTCGCTCGCGCTGATGGCCGACTATGCCGCGAAGGTCGTCGAGATCGAGTCGCCGATCCATGGCGACGAAGTCGCGGCGCGCATCCGGATGCTCTGGGGCCTCGCGCGCGCAGGTAGCCGGATCCGCGGCCATGTCGACCGCGCGCTCGGCGTCGCGGTCCGCAAGGGGCTGATCGAGGGCGGGCCCTTCTATGCCTGGCCGGGCAAGCCGCTCGTCGTGCGCGATCGCTCGGGCGTGACCTCGCCGACGCTGCGCAAGCCCGAAATGCTGCCGCCCGCCGAAATCCGGCAGGCGGTCCTAGATATCGTCAACGCCAACTATGGCGCCGGTCGCCACGATCTCGTGCTCGCGGTATCGCGAAGCTTCGGCTTCCTCTCTACGAGCGCGCAGCTTCGGGCGGTCATCGAAGCTGTGATCGACCGCACGCTCGAGTCAGGCGATCTGGAAGAGCGCGGGGACTTGCTGGTGCTCGTCAAATGAAGCCCGTCCGAATCGGAGAAACCAATGCGTTTCATTCACACGTCTGACTGGCAGCTCGGCAAGCCGTTCGGACGCGCATCGGAACAAGCGCGCGCTGCTCTGCTCGAAGCGCGGCTGGACGCGATCGATGCGCTGGCGGCCGCGGCGCGACGCGAAGGTGCAGGCCTCGTGCTGGTGGCCGGTGACGTATTCGACAGCCCTGAGCCCGGCGACCGGATCTATCGCCAAGCGCTGACGCGCATGAAGGCTGCCGCCGACATCCGCTGGGTGTTATTGCCTGGGAACCATGATCCGGCGCGCGCGGACGGTCTGTGGAGCCGTCTGGCCGGCGAGGCGCCGGAAACGGTGGTGGTCTGTCTCGAACCGCAGCCGATCGAACTCGCCGAAGGATATTGGCTGCTGCCCGCGCCGCTCCAGTATAAGCGGACGCAGGTTGATCCGACGGCCTGGTTTGACCATGCCGAAACGCCGGACGGCGCCAAACGGATCGGCCTTGCCCACGGCCCGATCCGCGATTTCGGGTCGAGCACGCCCGCGGCGAACCTGATAGCACCCGACCGCGCCCGCCGCGCGGGCCTTGCCTATCTAGCGCTCGGCGACTGGCATGGCCGCCGCGAGATTGATCCCCTGACCCACTATTCCGGAACGCCCGAACCCGACGATTTCGATCGCGAGGTGAGCGGCGTGGCGCTCCGCGTCGATCTGGCCGGCGAAACACCGGACATCGCGCAGGTGGAAATCGGCCGCTATCACTGGATGTCGGAAAACTGGTCGCTCAGCAGCGCAGCCGAACTCGACGGGCTCCTCGCGAATTTCGCGCCCGGCATTGAGAGACAGCATCTCGTGCTCCGGCTCAAGCTGTCCGGCCTGCTCACGCTCGCCGAGCGCGTCGCGCTCCGTGATCGTCTCGAAAGCGAATTGGCTCACGAGGTCCGCTGGCTCGATCTCAATCTTGACGATCTCTACGCTCGTCCGACCGACGCCGATCTTGCCGACATCGACGCCAATGGCGTGCTGCGCGTCGCCGCCGAGCGGTTGCAAGTACTGTCGGCGACAGACGATGCCGCCGGCAAGCGCGCGGCGGCTGCGCTCGAACGCCTCTATGTCGAGCAGCGCCGCGCCGACCGGCTGGAGGCGCGTTGATGAGAATCCGCGAGCTTCGCATCGAGAATTTCCGCAAATTCCGGCAACCGCTGCACCTGACCGGCTTCGAGGACGGGTTGAACCTCGTATGCGAGCAGAACGAGGCCGGAAAATCGACGGTCCTCGAAGCCCTGCGCGCCGTGCTGTTCGAACGGCACGGCTCGCGGAGCGATCGCATCCGTTCGTTTCGGCCGCATGGCGATGAGGTCGCCCCGACCATCGAGCTCGGCTTCGATCTCGGCGACGCGAGCTGGCGGCTACGCAAGCGCTTCCTCCAGAACCCCTCGGTCGAACTCGAAGGTCCGACCGGACGGGCAACCGGCGACGAAGCCGAGGAACGCTTGCAGACTTTGCTCGGCTTTGCGCGGGCCGGAAATCGCGGCGCCGACGACGACAGCCGCGGCGCCTTGGGTCTGCTCTGGGTCGAGCAAGGTCAATCCTTCGTCCTCGGCACGCCAGGCCAAGGCGCCCGTCGGACGCTAGAAGAAGTGCTCGCCGGCGAAGTCGGCGCCGTGACGGGCGGCCAGCGAACCACCACCGTTCTTCAGGCGATCGAACGCAGCCTCGCGGACTATCAGACACCGACCGGTCGGCCCGCCCGCCGCCTTCTCGATGCACAAGAGGCCGCCGCGTCGGCGGCCGAGGACGCCCGCGCCGCACAGGGCGAGCTGGAGCAATTCGACAGCGTGCTCGAGCGCTTGGAGGCGAAACGCAATGAACATCGACGGCTGGTTGCCGAACTCGACGATCCGGAGCAGCAGCAGAAACTGACCCAGCTTGAGGCCGACCTTGATCGCGCCAGAACCGCGGGCCAGGCGCTGCGCACCGCCGAAGCCTTGCTCCGCGAAGCGGCGGGCGAACGCGCGCGTCTCGAAGCGCGCGAAACCGCCCGCCGCGATCTGCGCGCGCAGGTCGAACAGGCCGATCAGGCTGCGACGACGGCACGCGCCGCCGCCGATGATCACGAGCCGGTTCTGGAAGCCGCGCGCCAGAGCGAAAAATATGCAAATGCCGCGCTCGAAACGGCGCGCACCGCCCTCCGGACGGCCGAAGAACGACGGCTGGAGGTGCAGCGCAGCCAAGCCGCTCAGGCACGGCAGCGTGCGCTGGCGGCCGCCTTTCTCCGGCTCGAGGCGGCCGAGGATATCGCAGTCCAATTGCAGGCGCGACGCGAGGAACTGGACGCCAACCGGATGACGCCGGACGCGCACAGCGACTTGCTGAACCTCGAACAGACGTTCGCCGAGGCCCAGGCCGCCGCTTCCGCCGGGGCAGCGGTCCTCTCGGTCGAGCTGCTGCCCTCCGCGCCGGCCGTGAAGCTCAACGGCGCGCTGGTCGAAGGCAGCCTGCGTGTCCCCGTCAGCGAGCCGCAGAGTCTCGAACTGGAAGGAATCGGGTCGGTGTCGGTCACGCCGCCGGCTTCGGGCGAATCGGCCCAAGCCAGGCTGCGCGCAGCCGAGCAGGACCTCGCCGCATTTCTCGCCGACGTTGGCTGCGCCACGCCGCTCGCGGCCAAGGAAGCGGCCCAGGCGCATCGCGACGCCACGCAGGCCGCAGCGCTGCTCGCGGCCCAGCTTGAGGGCGCCTGTCCCGAGGATGCGGCGCTCGACATCGGCGCCGGCCTGGAATCCTTGCGCGGCGCCCTCGCGTCCGAAACGCGGCCTGGCGCGAGCGCATCGCCCGCCGCCTCCGCGGGGGCCGAGGAGGTCGATGACGCGTGGCAGACGGCGCGCACGGAGGAACGCGAGGCCGAAGGCCGTCGTCAGGCCGCGCTCGATACGTTGCAGGAAGCCCAGATCGCTAACGTCAAGCTCTCCGGCCAGGTCGAGCGCTCGACAGCCGACGTGTCGCGGCTCGTCGAGCAACTGACCGCCGATCTCGATGCGATGGACGACGCCGCGCTCACCGCCGCGCTGGACGCGGCCAAGACGCAAGAAGCCCGCGCGATTCTGGCCCGCGACGAGGCGCAGCGCGCCGTCGAAGGGCTGGACGAGGCTGCCTTGCTCCAGCGCCGGGACGCCCTTCGCAAACGCCGCGAACGGCTGGTCAACGACCGGCTCGGGCTGGTCGGTGAGATCGCCCAGCTCGAGGAGCGCGCCAAGACGCTTGGCGGCGCTGGCCCCGCCACCCGGGCCGCGGTCGCCGCCGAGCTCGCGGAAGCCGCCGCCGCCGCCCATGACCGGCTCAAGGAGGAGGCCGAGATGCTCTCGCTCCTTACCGAGACCATCCGCGACGCCCAGCGCGAGACTGCCCGCCGCTTCCTCGCGCCGATCACCCAGCGCGTGGCCCCCTTCATCGGACGCTTGCTACCCAATGCCAGCATTGTCTTCGGCGAGGATTTACGGCCCACCCTGCTCACGCGGGGCGGCCGCGAGGAAGCCACCGAGGATCTCAGCAAGGGAACCCAGGAACAGCTCGCGGTCCTGACGCGTATCGCCTTTGCCGATTTGCTGATCGAGAAGGGCAAGCCCGCATCGCTTATGCTCGACGACGCGCTCGTCTTCGCGGACGACGACCGCTTCGAGGTCATGCTCGAAATCCTGGCCGAAGCCGCCCAGCGTATGCAGATCATCATTCTGAGCTGCCGCACCAGCGCCTATCGCGGCCTCGACGCCAAGCGGCTTCTGCTCGCATGAGGGGCGGCGGCGCCTTTCCGCCTCCGCACGGCGCAACGGCCATGTCGCGGACCACGCCGATGGCGTGTCGGTTCGCTTAGAACGATCGAGGGGGCAGGGATATGGTAGCCAAGAGCGCGGCCGAAATCGCGCAGGAATTTGCCCAGGGCGCGCTGAGCGCGACCCCGGTGATCATTCTCGGGAGCGGCGCATCGGCCGCCCACGGCGTCCCCGGCATGTTCGCGCTCGCGACGCACCTGACGGGCGCGGCACCGCCGGCCGCGTGGTCGGCCGATGAGAATAAGGAATGGGACGCCTTCCTGGCCCATCTCAAGGCCGGAACCGATCTCGAAAGCGCCTTGCAGGCGGTCCGCCCGACCGAGCGTCAAACCCATTTCATCGCCAGCGCGACGCGGGACTTCCTGCTGCCGTCAGACCTGGCGGTGCTGTCGGCGCTGCTGGCGGATCGGCATCACCTGCCGCTGTCGCGGCTCTACCGGCACCTGTTCGACAGCACCCACACGACCCTCCACGTCGTCACGCCCAATTACGATCACCTCGCCGAATATGCCGCGGACGCCGCGGACGTCAGCACCTTCACCGGGTTCAATTACGGCTATCTCCAATCGCGTGCGCGCGACCCCAGAACGCGGATTACGATCAGGGGCCGCGAGACGCGCACGGTCGCGGTGTGGAAGGTTCACGGCTCGCTCGACTGGTTCCAGGATGCCGCCAAGCAGATCGTCGGTATCCGCAGCGCGCTTGCCGTCCCGCCCGATTATGCGCCGCTCATGATAACGCCCGGGATCGACAAATATCGCCTGACCCATGGCGAGCCTTTCCGGACGATCCTCGCGTGCAGCGACAATGCGCTGGAGAATGCCCGCGCCTATTTCTGCGTCGGCTATGGCTTCAATGATGAGCATGTCCAGACCAAGCTGATCGAGCGCTGCGACCGCGATTCCACGCCGCTCGTCGTCATCACCAAGGAGCTGACACCGACCGCCAAGACTTTCCTGACAAGCGGGCGGTGCCGGCGCTATCTCGCCATCGAAGACGGCCCGGCGGGCGCGCGGGCCTATATGCACGACGCGCCGGCCGGCTTCGATCTCGACCAGCCGCTGTGGCGGCTCGATCAATTCCTCGATCACATAACAGGGACACCGGCATGAGCATCCTCGATTTCTCGGACGAAGAAGCGCTCGGGCGCGTCCAATCGGTCGACACGGCCACGGTCATCGTGCGCGTTGACGACGTCGAGGCGTTGCGCGCCCTTCAGGTGAATCGGCTGGTCGCGCTCCAGAGCAGCCTCGCCGGCCACAAGCTCATCGGCGTCATTCACAAGATCACCCGCACCGCGCTGGAAGAGGCGAAGGTGGCCGATGTGGAACGGGGCGAGGAGGCCCATCCCGAGGTCAATCTGGTCCGGATCACGCTGATCGGCACCTTGCTCGATCGCGACGGGACCCGCGCGAACATCTTCCGCCGCACGCTCGAAACCGTGCCGGAGATCGACGCTTGCTGCTTTGCTCTCGAAGGCGAACGGCTGACCCGCTTCATGGGGGTGATCTCGGAAGTGACCGGAGGCGCCCAGCGTCTGTCGCTCGGCGCATATACGCTCGATCCCAACGCCGAAGCCTATGTCAACGGCAACAAGCTCTTCCAGCGTCACGCCCTCGTCGTTGGTAGCACCGGGTCCGGCAAATCCTGGACGACCGCCCGGCTGCTTGAGCAGCTCGCCGAGCTGGAAAGCGCCAATGCGATCGTGTTCGACATGCACGGCGAATATGCGTCGATGGCGGGCGACGGCTTCGTGCATCTCCGCGTCGCGGGTCCGGGCGACATCGAGGCGGGCAAGGGTCTCGCCGACGGGGTGCTGCATCTGCCTTATTGGCTGATGAGCTACGAGGCGCTGGTCTCGATGTTCGTCGATCGCAGCGACCAGAACGCGCCCAATCAGGCGATGGTCATGTCCCGCGCCATCGTGGAGGCCAAGACTGGCTTCCTGACGGCTGGCGGGCATACCGATGTTCTCGCCAATTTCACCATCGACAGTCCGGTGCCCTTCGCGATCGCATCCGTGCTCGCCGCGCTGGAGCGGCTCAACACCGAAATGGTGCCTGGCGCCCGAACCGAAAAGCAGGGTGATTTTCACGGGAAGCTCAGCCGCCTGATTCAGCGCCTTGAAGGCAAGCGCACCGATCGCCGGCTCGGCTTCCTCTTCCCGGCGCCCGGCGTCGCCGACAGCTACAAGTGGCTCGACGAAGCCGTCACGCTGTTGCTCGGCGGCCGGGCCGCGAAGGGCGGCCAGGGCGGCGTGAAGGTCATTGATTTCTCCGAGGTGCCTTCGGACATCCTGCCTCTGATCGTGGGCATGGTCGCGCGCATGGCGTTCCACGTCCAGCAGTGGAGTGCCCAGGGCGCCCGGCATCCGGTCGCGCTATTCTGCGACGAAGCGCATCTCTACATCCCGCAGGACGCGACGTCCGGGGCGGCGGAGAATGCGATTGGGACCTTCGAGCGCATCGCCAAGGAGGGCCGCAAATATGGCGTCGGCCTGGTGGTGATCAGCCAGCGCCCGGCGGAAGTGAACCGCACCGTCGTCAGCCAGTGCAACAATCTGATTGCCATGCGGCTGACCAACTTCGACGATCAAACCGTCGTGCGACGCCTGCTGCCGGACAGCTTGGGCGGGTTCGGCGACTTGCTGCCGGTGCTCGACACCGGCGAGGCGCTGGTGGTCGGCGACGCTATCCTGCTGCCGACGCGCATCCGCATCGCCAAGCCCGTCAATGAACCGCTCAGCGGGACGATCGAGTTCTGGGATCGCTGGGCCGACGCCGCGGCTGCAGCGGCGCTCGACAAGGCAGTCGAGAGCTGGCGCCGGCAGACGCTCATAAAATAATTCGGGTCGCAGCTATGTGGCAGTAAAACTTTTGGGAACCGAGACCTATCAACTGATGTCGCCCCGGAAGACTTTTCCGCCGTCCACTGGATTGATGGTACGGTTAGTGACGTTTCTGCGCGAACTCACGTGTCGGGCGCCTGGGCTTCGGCAGCTTTCGGGAGTGGCGGTGCCGTCACCGAATGGCGAAGATGAGGCGCAACCCGGACGAAAAAATGGCGGCCCAGAAGGCCGCCAAGTTTGTGATGAAGGAGTCCTTCATCGGGTCGCGTGGGGCCATACTCTCTGATGGTGAAATCGCTACATAGTACCCCACCTGATCGAATTCACCGCGGCTGATGCTGCGGCGCAACACGTTGTATCCTGTGAAACTATGAGCGGTTGGGGCGCGCATCGTGCGCTTTCGAGCGTTGATCAGCACTTGAAGCGAACTAATCGCGCGCGGAACAGAATATCGTGAACTAGGTTGCTGCGGCGAAATGGTGCGCGGGTCGCTACGCACTCCCCCTCCCCGCAGCGAATCCCGTCTATCGACACGTTGCCCTTACGGCAAGCACCTCTCGCAGTGCGTAATTCGCCCGTGCGGCAGAATGTCCGTAGGCAATTGCGCCATGTTGAACGCGCTATATAGCGGCTCTTATGACCGACGACCTGACCTCCATCGTCCTCCGCGCCATCGAGCGCGCGCCTCAGTGGGTGAAGCGGGACCTCGAGTCGAAAGATCATGGCACACGAATTCAGGCGGAAGAAACACTGGCCGCCATGATCGCGGAGGCGCTTCGCCAGATCGACCAGCCGGAGGATTAGATACCAGCGCTGCAGCGCGCTTCGAGTTCGGCAATGCGCTCCGAACAGATTGCGTGGACGGCGCGGCCCAGCTCCTCGACGCAGGCCGAAAGCCAGAGGAGTTCCTCCTCCGAGATGCGGTAATGCTTAGAGTAGCGAGCCTTCACATAGGCTTCCTTCAGTTTCTCGAAGCGAGACCGGTCGGCTTTGGTTTCGCGCGGCCAAGCATCGACGAGCCGCATATCGATGCGCTCCGCCTGCGTTCGAAGGAAGCCAAGGTTGTGAACGTGCGGCGTGTAGAAAGTGCAGACCAGCAGAACGCAGTGGTAGAGAAACTCCGAACTTTGGTGCAGGTCGAATGCCGCTGGCTTTAGAAAGCCTCGCTCGCGCCCGACCGACGAGAGTTCGAAGCGCTGCATTGCGAGCGGAAACCACTCGTCGAAATACTCCCGCGCCATCGCCAGCGCTTGCTCGGGCGTCTTCGGCTTGGGCGTATGCAGCTCCTTGGCATCGGACTCATAGAGCGCGATCCCGTCCTTCGCGATATCCATGAAGAAGTAGCGGCCGTGCGCGAGCCCGTCGTTCACTTCCTGCATCGTGTGAACGATGAAATTCACCGGCGTGTGGAGCGTCTTGTCGACCGCGAGTTCGCGATTGAGCCGATCCTCGAACGTCAGCCAGTAATCGACCTTGTCGGTCAGCCGCTTGTCGCTGACGATGATGAGCAGGTCGAAGTCGGACCGATAGCCCTTGGCGGTATGCGGCTCGTCGACCCAGCCGCCACGCGCGTAGCTGCCATACAGGATGATCTTTTCGATCCGCCCCTTTTTCTTCCAACTCTGCGTCGCCAGTGCGAGCGCGTCTTCGAATTCCTCGAAGACGATCGCCTTCACGCGCTCGAGTTCGCGTTGCTTGTTCGCCGGAAGATGATCGAGATCGTTACGCATCGGAATTGATTCTGTCCGCCCGGGCCCGGAATGGCAAGTGCGAAGCCGCGTACGAGCGGAGGAATCGCCACCGATATCGAGGCTAATTTCCCGCGCGATTCCAATGCGGCACGGAGGTCCACGTCGCGGGCGACCTATCATGTAATCCCGATCCCGCGCTGCCGCCCGAGACGCCAGTTGATCCCGCCTTCGCGTACCACGCCGCTGACCGTCTTACCGACATGCTGTTCCAGCACCGGGCGCCAGGGCACCAGCGTGAAGTCCCGCGACCGTTCGATCAGCGCATGGCGTCCGCTCGCCAAGTCGATCCTTCGCGACAATTTCCCTTCGACCCGCTCGCCCGCCACCGGTTCGAGAAAGAGCTTCCCAAGTTCACCCGAAATCTGCCCCGCGATGCGGAGCAATTCTCGTCGCTGAAGTGCGGCAAGCATCCCGCTTCGATAGGTCGTCCGCCCACCCTGTTCTTCCGCAAGCTGCTCGGTGACGAGCCACTGCCGGCGACGCGCCTGCGCAGCGCGAACCTCGCGGCCGAACCCAGCGTCGCGCACCGGCACCGGCTTATCCGCCACAAGCTCGCGATCGACCCACGTCGCCGCCTCTAGCACGGGCAACTTCTCGATCGGGACGGATGACAGGATTTCGACGGTGACGGGCCTCCCGCGCAGCTGGCGCTTCTCGAAGGCTTCGACCTTCTGCAGATGGTCGGGCGTAATGATCCACGAGCCATCGGGGTCGCGCTCGACACTCCGAGTGACCCGCCGCATGGCCTCGAGCCTGCGCACATGCGATTCCGCGAAGCTTTGTTGCGCGCTGGGATCGTGATGGAGATGCGCATCTTCTGTGTAGCGGCCACCGTTGCCGGCGGCGACCTCGACGATCGTGCGATCGGCGGCGCGAACGCCCGCACCGCGCGGTGCAATCCGGACGATCGCCCCTTCGGGCATCGCCTCGACATTTGCCCCCGCTCCGACGTCGACATAATGAACCCGGCCGTCGACGCCATCGACGAGCAAATAATGGCGGTCGCCATGCTCGTCGGAAAGACCTCGCATAGTAAGCCGTCCGACGACGGAAGCCGCTTCAGGTGCGGCCGGGTCGAAGATCACGTGCTCCGCCGATCCGCGCTCGAGTTTCCGCGCCGCGATATCGCGCTGCATCGTGCGGATGATGTCGCCGCGCTCGCCGATGCGCCGGAGCGTCTTTTCAAGGTCGGGCGCAAGCCTCCAGCTATCCCCGCCAAGGTGCGTCGCGAGCCCCATGCGTGCAAGCTTCTGCAACCGCCCGGTCCTCAGCGAGTGCTGCACAGGGTCGGCCGCCCGCGCAGAGACCATGCGCCCGGCATCCATGTTCCGGGCGAGCTGGCGATCGATCGCCGTCAACCGCTCGGCGCTCATATCGCCGCGCAGCCGTTCTTCGATTTCGAGGTCGGTGCGCGGCCCGAGATCGAGCGTCACAAGCCCGGACGCGCGCTCGCGCAGGCCGTGCGAAATATATTCGCGGGCGATCACCAGATCCTTGCCGCGATCGTCCTTCCCGCGAAGGATAATATGGCTGTGGGGATGGCCGGTGTTGAAATGATCGACGGCGACCCAGTCGAGGCGGGTCCCTAGGTCCTTTTCCATCGCGGTCATCATTCGCCGCACGAAGGGTTTGAGGTCGGGATATTGGTCGCCATCCTCGATCGACACGATCAACCGGAATTGATGACGATCACCGCTTCCGCGCTCGAGGAATTCCTTGCCGTCGGCGACGTCGACGCGCGCCGAATAAAGCTCGCCAGGATCCCCCTCGCGCGTGACTCCGTCACGCTGGATATAGGAGAGATGGGCGCGGGCTCCGCCGAGTCCTTTCGCGGCGAGCGTCACGGGCCGAAACTTCACGATCACGCGGCGCCCCCGGTACGCGGCGTGACGGTCGCCCGATCGCAGGATACGCGCGACGCTCGCACCGCGGCCGATCCGGCTTCCGTCGAAGCGGCCGCGCACGCGCGGTCGCTTGCTCGCGCGCCGCGCTGCTTTCACCACGAGCGCGAGGTAGCGCGCCTCCTTGCCACGGCTTCGGATCCTGCCGAGCCGCGGCGTGAATTCCTCGTCGTCCATCAAGCGCCCTTCCGGTTTCGAAAATGGCGCTCCCCACGTCGAAGGTGGGCATTTCGCGCGATTTGGCAAGGAGTCTCGCGATTTGGACAGCGAAGCCCCGCATTTCCGCGCCATCTGGCGAACATGTCTCGCAGCGCGGACACCTGTCTCGCGAAAATCGCGGAAAAAGGATGTGCAGACAAGGGCTTACAATATCGCGAGATATTGCTTCTATCTTGCCCTCCCCCCCTCCTCCCGAAATGCCCCCTTCTCGGCCAACCGTCCCTGGCCGCCGTTCACGATGCCCCGCGCGGGACGACGCGAGGCTGCGTCCTCGATCTCCGACACTCTGATCATTTTTCCCGTGCCCGATGGCCGCTCCGACGGCATACCGCAATTAAAGCGAAAGAGGCGGCGCCCTTTCGGACGCCGCCTCATTACCGATCTGCGCCTAAATCAGTGCGCGATTTCGAAAGCCTCACGGGCTTCTTCCGCGCTTTCGAAACGCCGCAGACCGAGCATCGCCTGCACATATTTGCGATCCGCCGCGATCATCACCGCGACAAAATGCTGTCCGTCCAGCTCGCCTGTGACGGCGATCCGGTCGAGCATTTCTTCCTCGTCCTCGAGGCTTACATAAGTCCCGAGCCAGCGCTCTGCGATACGCGCGTCCCAGTAAAAATCGGCATCTTCCGCTTCGATAAATTGCCGCGCCAGGCCTTCGGCCGCGGCCATTCCGAACTCGATCTGAAGCCCGGCAACGAGCCGTTCGAACGTGCGCTCAGCACCCATGTCGATCGCAGACTGAAACATGATCCTTCTCCTTTGCGAAACATCCTCATCATCGAGAATGTTCCTTCCGGGACGGGGGGGGGGGGGGGGGGGGGGGGG
>JAEWIL010000182.1 GCA_023387085.1 Pseudomonadota bacterium
CCGCGCCGGCGTCGAGCCTCGAGGTGCTGCGGCGTTGCTGGTCGATCCGTTCGCTTCGCCTGCTCGCGCTCGGCGCGGGGGTTTATAACGTCTTCGGCTATGCCGGGGCGACCTGGCTTCCGAGCTATTTCATGCGCTCGCACGGCATGACCCTGATCGAGGCCGGCGTCTGGCTGGGGATCGGCTCCGCCGCCGGCGGGATCGCCGGAACGGTGGCGAGCGGCATGCTGATCGACCGGCTGCGCGATCGCGATCTGCGCTGGCAGCTCTGGCTGCCCGCCGTCGCCTTGCTGCTATCGTTCCCGATGACAGTGGCGATGCTGCTGGTGCCGGGAGGAGCGGCCTGGGGCGGGGTGCCGGTCGTGGCGCTGCTCTCGGTCGTGACCGGCTTTCTCGCCGCTACCTGGTTCGGACCGTCGCTCGCCGCGGTCGCAAGCCTCGTGGCGCCGGGCGACCGCGCGCAGGCGGGCGCGGTGCTGGTGATGGTGATCAGCGTGGTGGGCAGCCTCGTCGGCCCCGTCGTCGCCGGTTTTACGAGCGAGTGGCTGACGCCGCGCTTCGGCGAGGAGGCGCTGCGCTATGGTCTTTTCTCGCTGAGCCTCATCATCGTCGCGGCCGCCTGGCTGTTCTGGCGCGCCGCTTCTTTCTATCGTGAGGATCTGGCGGCCTAGGCGGAGGCGATCGCACGCACCGCGTCCGCCGCGCTGCGCACGGCACCCTCGATGTAGGACACGCCGCGCGCGTCGCCGATGCCGTGAACGGTGAAACCCTCGGCTTCGAGGCGCGCCGCCAGCGAAAGATCGCCCTCGGCTCCGCGCGCGACGATCACATGGTCCGCGGCGATGCTGCGGCTTTCGCCGCTGGAATCGACGAAGCGCACCGCCTTTTCGCCGATGACGATCCCGCTCGCCCCGCCGTGAAGGCCGACGCCATGTTCGGCAAGCTCGGCGAGGATGCGCATGCGGCGAACGAGGGTGAGGCCCTTGCCGAGCCGGGGTGCCTCCTCGATGACGCTGACCGTCCGGCCCCGTTCGTGGAGGAATTCGGCGAGCTCGATGCCGACGAGCTCGCCGCCGATGATCACGATATTCCTGCCTAGCGGCATCCAGCTGTGGGTCGCCTTGCGAACGAGCGCGAGATTGCCGCTGATCCCGGTGGCGGCACCGACCCGCGTCGCGAGGCGCGTGGCGAGCCCGGTCTTGCGCTTGAGCTCGGCCGAGGTCTCGCCGAGCATCATCGCGCGCATGTCGTCGCCCGAAAAGACATGCGGCTGATCGGCCCCGGCAATCGGCGGCATGGCGCGCACCGCACCGGTCGCCACGATCACGGTATCGGCGCCGGCCTGTCTGATAGCCTCGGCACTGGCTTCGGCGCCGAGGCGGATTTCCACCCCCGCGGCTTCGACCTCGCGCTTCAGCCACTTGAGAATGCGCTCATTGGGCTCGTAGGCGAGGCTCGCGAAGCGAAGCGTGCCGCCAAGCCGATCCGACTTCTCGAAGAGAATGACGCGGCGTCCGAGAGCGGCGAGGCGGCGCGCCGCTTCCATGCCCGCCGGGCCGCCGCCGACGATCGCGACGGGGGGCTGCGCCTTGCCGCCGGAAACGGGCAGGAGAGGGGGGAGATATTCGAGGCCGAGGTCGGCATTGACCGCGCAGCGCGCGGCTTCGCCCATGTAGATCGCGCTGATGCAGGTATAGCAGTAGATACAGGGGCGCACCGCCTCCGGCGTTCCTGCGGTCAGTTTTGCGGGAAGCGCGGGATCGGCGAGGAGCTTGCGTCCCATCGCGATAAAGTCGACCTCGCCGCGCGCGATCGCGCGGTCGCCGACGTCGGGCTCGATGCGGCCCGAGCCGATGACGGGGATCGACACGCTGGCGCGGATCGCGGCGGTGGCCGCGAGATTCGATCCTTCCTCGTGCGGCGTGTGCGAACCCGAGTGGAGCTTCGCATTATCCGTGTCATGATAGGTGGTCGCGGTAATCGCATCGGCGCCGGCTGCCTCGACGAGCCTTGCGAAGGCGCAGGCAAGCTCGAGGGTGATCCCTCCCGGTTTTCCGACCTCGCGGCTGTCGATCTTCATCCATACGGGAAAGTCCGCGCCGACCTCGGTCCGGACCGCGGCGAGCACGTCGAGCGCGAGGCGTGCGCGGTTCTCGAGCGATCCCCCATAGGCGTCGGTGCGGGCGTTCGAAAAGGGCGAGAGGAAGGAGGAGAGGAGATAGCCGTGGCCCGCATGGATTTCGACGCCGTCGAACCCTGCCGCCTTGGCGCGGCGCGCGCCCGCGGCAAACTGCGCGACCGCAAGGTCGATGTCGGCCTGGTCGAGAAGCTTGATGTCGGGGACTTTCATGCCCGCCAGCGGAGCCAGCTCCTCGAGCAGGAAATAGTCGGTGAAGCTGCCCTTGGGCGGCGGCGGCACCGATGGCGCCCAGAGCGGATGCCCGTAGCGTGCATGGCTGTAGACCCCGACGAGCCCGCCATGGTGAAGCTGCGCCGCGATCTTCGCGCCGTGCGCGTGCACCCGCTCGCACAGCTTCGCCAGCCCGGGAATGAAGCGATCCTCGGAGATCGCCGTCTGCTGCCACGAGACCGCGCCCACCGGCCAGGCAACCCCCGTGACCCCGGAGATGATCAGCCCGGCGCCGCCGCGCGCCTGCGCCTCATGATAGGCGATCAGCCGCTCGCCGACGCTTCCGTCATCCTCCGAGAGACTGACGCCCATGGCGGTCACCGCGATCCGGTTGCGCAGTTCGAGGCTGCCGATGCGGCCGGCGCCGAGAAGGTGAGGATAGGCAGTGGCTTGCATCCGGTTACTCCCTTGTCGTCCCGCTTGCCTTCCGGGCGATACCATGACTATACACTTTGTATGGTCATTGCCAATAGCAGCCGGCCGGCGGGCCGCAATGTGCGGCAGGCAGCGCAGCACGCGGCCACCCGGACGCGCCTCATCCGTTCGGGGATCGAGGTGATCGCCCGGAAAGGTTTCGGCGATGCGGTCGTTGCGGATATCCTCTCCGAGGCGCGGATCAGCCGCGCCACCTTCTACGCCCATTTCGATTCGCTCATGTCGCTGGTCGAGGCGGCGGCGGACGATTTTGCGCCGGTCTGGCAGCCGGTGTTCGCGAAGCTCGCCACGATGCTCGACGCCGATCTGGCGAACCTTCGAACATGGTGCGCGGACATGGTAGCGACCTACCGGCAGAATGAGACGATTTGCGCCGTGCTGGCGCAGGCCGCGATGCTGGACAGCGGCTTCTACTGGAAAGTCGCCGGCTATCAGGCGATGCTGATCGACCTGCTGGCGGACGGCCACCCGCGCCTCGCGCATTTGAAGCAGGACGAGGCGGCGCGGGTGCGGGCCGCGCTCGCGCTAACCCAGCTCGACCAGGCCTGCTATTTTCTTGCCGTTCGGCGCTGGGCCGACGATCCCGGCGCCGGCATCGAGGCGATGGCGGCGCAGCTGCATTTTTTTCTCGCGAGCGAGATGGACCGGTCTTCTGACCGGGCCGGCGGCTGAGAGCGGTAGCAGGTCGCAGGCGACCGGATCTGCCGCGACCTTTCCGGGGGTCCGATCCTTCGCAGCCCGTTCCTAGGCGCGTAGCGCGGCGAGAAAAGCCTGGCTCCGCCGCGCGGCTTCCATGCGGGGAATCGCGAAGGGCGGCTCCTGCTCGACATAGGCATGGGCCACGCCCGCCTCGTCCGCTGCTGCGAGGACGTCCCGCCAATCGACGATACCCGCACCGACGACGGCCGGCTTCGCCTCGATGGCGAATTGCGGCGGCGCCGCGGCCGCCACATCCTTGAGGTGAAGCTGGCGCACGCGCGGCCCGAGCGCGCGGATCATGGCGGCGGGGTCGCGGCCGGCCGCGGTCACCCAGCCGATGTCGAGCTCCAGATGGACGAGCGCGGGGTCGAGGTGGCTTAGCAGCAGATCATATCCCGTCGTCCCCTCGACCGGCGCGAACTCGATATCGTGATTATGGTAACCGAGCGCGATGCCGAGCGGCGCGAGTTCGGCCGCGCGCCCATTGAGAAGGTCGGCAAGGCGGCGCCAATAGTCGCCGCCCTCGGCGGCGATCGCCTCGCGCACCGCCACACCGAATGGGCGGCCGCCGCCGAAGCGCGCGCTCGCGGGCACCGGCATCATCGACAGCACCGCCTGCGCGGCGCCGATTTCGCCGAAGGCGTCGGCAATCTCGCTCGGCGCGCTGTCGAGCGATGGCTGCCCCTTTGGTGCAAGCCGTCCGCTGCCAAGATGGACCGAGGTGATGGCGAGGCCCGCATCGCTGGCCGCGGTCACGATCGTGCGCCGATCCTTCGACGGCACCTGGGGCATTTCGATCTCGCGGTAGCCGATGGCGGCCAGTTCGGTGAAGGTCGCCGCCGGGTCGCGCAGCCAGATATCTCCCAGCATGTAGAGCTGGATCCCCAGCGGCCGTTTCGCGCGGGAGGGGCGGGCGAGGCCGCCCGCTGGCGCACAGCCGGAAACAAGGGCGGCGCCGGCGAGGAGGCTCGCACCGAGAATTGCACGGCGGCTGATCGCCGGGTCCATAAGCATATATGTTCCTTCTGCCGCACGGGCACAATTGTCGCTTGAAGCGTCGCAGCGCACAAGTTAGCGGTGACTTACTTAAAGCTGCGGCAAAAGAAAAGCCCGGCCGGGCCGCCATGATGTCCTGATAGTCGGTGCGGCGAGGGGCAAGGTGGAGGCACGCCCGGGAGCAGCCTTGGCCGATGGCAATGAAGGACCGGGGGAAGCTGCGCGGATTGCAGGTGCGCCCGGAAAGAATGGAAGGAGAGACAATGACCGAGGCCGTGCTTTCGATGTTCACCAAGTTGATTGTCGAGGACGAAGAGAAGATGGCGGCCTATTACGCGGCCACTTACGGACTGACTCCCGCCGTGCGGGTCGCGGGCGACAGCCTCGGTACCGGCGAGAGCTTTCGCGAGGTCATCATGACCCGCGGCGCCGACATGGCTTCGGGGACGCTGGTGATGTTCAAATTTACCGACCGGCCGAAGCCTCGCGATCAGCAGGTCATTCTCGGTTTCGTCACCCCCGATCTCGACGCCCTGAAGGAGCGGATCGTGGCGAATGGCGGCAAGCTGATCGGCCCCACCCGCGACGAGACGGAGCATGGCGTCCGCGTCCAGTTCTCGGAAGATCCCGAGGGCGCGCTCGCCGAGAATGTCCAGATGCTCTAGGGACCCGAGCGGGGAGGCCTCACGCGTCGATGTGGCGCGCGATCGCTTCCTCGGTCATGCCGACACCGCGGCAGCAGAACCAGACGGCGTCGCGCACCAGATCGGCGCCTTTCCGGCTGTAGGGATGCGTGCTTGCCGGGAGCGCGTGGATGGCGTTGAGCATCGTGCCGACATGCTCGATGAACATCGATGTGTCGGCGATGTCGATCGGTTCGCCGACAATTTCGCCGGCCTCGCGCGCCTCGCGATGTGCGGCTTCGATTATCTTGACGGTGCGGCGCTGCGATCGCCGGTAGATGAGACTGGCGAAATTTCCATCGGCGGCGAGGCTCGCTAGCGTCATCCGGAAGCCGACCTGCATCTCGCCCTCGGGTTCCATCACGACGGCGGTAAAATAGGCCTTCAAGGTTGTCACGATACCGCGAGCGCCCGGCGCATGGATGCCGAGCGCCTTCAAATTCTCGTCCTGCTCGCGGATGATCTGCCGGAGCACGGCGCGGTACAAGGCGAGCTTCGAGGGGAAGTGGCGGTACACCAGCGCCTCGGAAACCTTAGCCTCGCGGGCGATCTCGAGCGTCTTCGCCCGGTCATAGCCGCTAAGGGAAAAGACGCGGCGTGCCGCGTGCAGGATCTGGGTTCGCCGTTCGGCGCCCGACATACGTCCTTTAGGCATGAGCACTCACTTACTTCTATCCGCAGCCGTGTCAATCTCGGAAGCCCAGCTTTTATAGGCATTTCGCGCTAAGATTCTTCTGCGGGCACCGCATATTCGACTCACTTTCCCGATATCGCTGTCGCTCGCCGGCTCCTTGTTATTGACAGGTTCCGCGATTCACCTATTGTGAAGTGAGTGGCCACTTAGTTGCGGACAGCGCGGCAGGCGAGGCGCCGGGGAGACGGATCGGAAACCGCCATATCCCGGAGGCTCGCGCCTTCGCGTGACGTTACGCGGCGTTCCGAGGAAAGTATCCGATGCCCGTTGATCCCCAGATTGAGGCGATGCTCGCCGCCATGCCCGAATGGCCCGGCGTGCGTCATGTTCCCCTAGACATGCTTCGTCAGTCGGTCCGTGAAAGCTCGATGGCGATCCCGCCGGCCGCTGACGCCGTCGTCGCGGCGACCGAGGACCGTATGATCGAGGGACCGGGAGGCCCGCTCGGCCTTCGTCTTTACACGCCCGAGGGGACGGGCCCCTTTCCGGTGACGGTGTACATGCATGGCGGCGGGTTCGTGGTCGGTGACCTCGACACGCAGGACATGATCGCGCGGGCGCTTTGTGCCTGGGGCGAGACGATCGTCGTCTCGGTCGATTATCGTCTCGCGCCCGAGCATCCGTTTCCGGCTGGACCCGACGATGCCTTCGCGGCGCTCCTGTGGGCCTCGTCCAATGCGGAGAGCTTCGGCGGCGACGCGAACCGGCTGGCGCTTGCGGGCGACAGCGCGGGCGCAAATCTCGCCGCCGCCGCAGCGCTGCGTGCCCGCGATACGGGCGGTCCCGCCGTGCGCGCGCTCGTGAACATCTACGGCTCGTGCAACTATCCCTCGGACGATACGCCCTCGTCGCGCGAATTTGCGGACGGTCCGATCCTGCGGAAGGATGACGTCGACTGGTTCTGGGAGCAATTCCTGCCCGATGCCGGCCAGCAGAACGACCCGCAGGCCTCACCGCTGCGCGCGCCGAGCCATGCCGGGCTGCCGCCGGCCTTTGTCGCGACCGCCGAATGCGATCCCTCGCGCGACGATGCCGAACGCTTTGCGGCGAGGCTCGCCGACGCAGGCGTCGCCGTCGAGGCGAAGCGCTATCCCGGGATGGTGCACGGCTTTGCTTCCTGGGTCGGCTTTCTTCCGGGCGCCCGCGATGTGCTGACCGACGCGGGCAATTTTCTCAAAAAACATCTTGCCAGCTGACAGGAATTTTATGGCCAAGGATATCGAAGCATTCGCCGACGGCGTCGCCGTCATTACCGGAGCCGGGTCGGGGATCGGGGCGGGGCTCGCGCGCCGCGCTGCCGCGCTCGGCATGACCGTCGTCGTCGCCGATATCGACCTCGCCGCCGCCGAGGCGACCGCCCGCGCCATCTCCGAGGCGAGCGGCAAGGGTGAAGCGGTCCGGGTCGACGTGTCCGATCCCGCCGAGCTCGACCGGCTCGCGGCGCATGTGCATGCGCGCCACGGTGATGTGAAGCTTCTCGTCAACAATGCCGGCATCGAGACGATCGGTTACAGCTGGGAAATTCCGAGCGATCGCTGGGAGCGCACGCTCGATGTCAACATCCATGGCGTGGTCCACGGCGTCCGGGCCTTCCTGCCGCGGATGATCGCGAGCGGGAAAGAGGCATGGGTCGCCAACCTGTCGTCGGTGGGCGGCTTCTCGGTGATGCCGGCGCAGACAGCCTATATCATGACCAAACATGCCGTGCAGGCGTTCAGCGAATGCCTCTACACCGAGGTCGAACTCGTCGGCGCACCCATCCATGTTGCGTCGATCATTCCGGGCATGCTGAAGACCTCGATCTTTAATGCGGGCGCGGGCGAGGGCGAGCCGCCGGCGGCTGCGGCACACCGGCGCAAGATGTTCGAGATGATGCGCGATTACGGCATGGATCTCGACGAGGGTTGCCGGGTCATTCTCGAGCAGGTCGCCGAGGGCAAATTCTGGGTGCACACCCAGCCCGAAATGAGCCGCGAGATCATCGACGCGCGCATCGCCTTCTTCCAGGGCCAGGAGGCTCCTTTGCTGCCCGACACGGTCCGTCATCTTGTCGAGGGCTGACGGCGAGCGGGCGGCTGCGCGGGGGAAGTAGCGATGACGGAAATGCGCTTCGACGATCAGGTCGCGATCGTCACCGGGGCCGGCGGCGGGCTCGGCAAGGCCTATGCCGAGCTGCTTGCCGAACGCGGCGCGAAGGTGCTCGTCAACGATCTGGGCGGCAATTTTCTGGGCGAGGGCGCCGACGCGCATTATGCGCAGCGGGTTGCCGAAGCCATCCGCGCGGCGGGCGGCGTCGCGGAGGCGAATATCGAAAGCGTTGCCAGCTCCGACGGCGCGAACGCGATTGTCGCCGATGCGATGGAGCGTTGGGGCCGCGTCGATATCCTTGTGAACAATGCGGGCATCGTGAGCGGTTCGGGGCCGCTCGAGACGATCACCGACGATCAGTGGCAGAAAGATCTGCAGGTGTCGGCGGGCGGCACCTTCTTCCTCTGCCGGGCGGTATGGGAAGGCATGAAGGCTCGAGATTACGGCCGCATCGTCAACATCGCCTCGGGAAGCTGGTTCGGCATGGGCTCGGGGGTTCCCTATCCGGCGGCGAAGGGGGCCGTCTGGGCCATGACCCGCGCGCTCGCATCCGCCAGCACCGCCCGCGGCTGGAATATTCGCGTCAACGCCCTCATGCCGATCGCGGCGAGCCGGATGACCGCGCTGATGGGCGAGGAAATCGACGCGCTGATGCAGCGGGATTTTCCGGCCCGCGCGGTCGCTCCCGTCGTCGGGCTGCTCGCGCATGCGCAGGCCCCCTGCAACGGCGAGATGTTTTCGGTCGGCGGCGGCGGTTTCGCGCGCGTTTTTGCAGGTGTAACGCCAGGGTATCGCGGTACCGACAAGGACTGGACGATCGAGGATGCGGCAAGCCGCTTCGAGGAGGCCTTCGCGACCGACGGCTTTTCCATCCCGAAAGAGGCGATGGAGGAAGCCGAGCGCTTCTCGTCCGATGTGCCATGGGACGCGTTTCGGCAGTTCGTCGCGTAACCGAGAGAGCGGATGGCGGGCCGCGTCGAGGGTAAGGTCGCGCCGGCGATCCCGAGGTTAGGGTGGATGCCTTCATGGGTCCGGCCTGCGGCACGAAATTGCCTCTGGTGGCCCTGGTCTCGGACTGCCACGACGCGGCGATCGGTCGGCGCAACCGGGGCGAGGGTACCGAGTTGACGGCAGCGATTTTAGGAGCGCTCTTCCCGGTCTTTGCGCTGATCGGGCTCGGCTATGTCTGCGGCCGGCAGCGGTGGCTGGGCGAGGAGGGCGATCGCGCGCTCAACGCCTTCGTCGCCCTGATCGCATTGCCCGTGCTGACCTTTCACGTGATCGCGACGATGAACCCCGCCGATCTTTTTGAGCCGGTCATGTTCACCGTGGTCGTCGGCGCTTCTTATCTGGTCTTTGCCATCCATCTCCTCGTCGAGCGGCTTCGCGGGCTCGACCCGATGCGTGCCAATCTGGCGGCGCTCGGTGCGGCCTATGGCAACAGCGCTTTCGTCGGCCTGCCGATCTGCCTCGCGCTGTTCGGTTCGGCGAGCCTCGCCCCGTCGGCCGTGGTGATGGCGCTGAACACCGTCTTCGTCTTCGGCGGCGGCGCCTTCGCCTCGGCGTTCGCGGCCGCCCGATCCGGCACGGGGTCTGTCTCGCTCGCCTCGACCGCCCGGCTCGTCCTTCTGAATCCGCTTATCCTCGGCGCGACGGGCGGCGCTGTCATGGCACTTTCGGGGGCTGTGCTGCCAGGCGCGCTCGACGGGCTTTTGCGTCTGCTCGGCGGCGCGACCGCCCCTTGCGCGCTCGTCGCGATCGGCATGTTCGTCGCGCGGCCGGTGCCGGCGTCGGGCGGCACGGGGGCGACCTGGCGGAGCCTTGCCGGGAAACTGGTTCTGCTGCCGGCCGTTACGGCCGGCTTGCTCGCGCTGTTGCCGCCGCTTCCCAACGTCTGGCACGACACGGCGCTGGTGATGGCCGGCGTTCCCTGTGCCTCGAGCCTTTTTGTCCTGGCGCGCGGCGGCGGCGAGGACGCGCTACGGCTGGCATCGCGGCTGATCATCGTCTCGATGGCGGCGGCGGCCTTGACCCTGCCGCTGCTTCTGGTCGCCCTGCGGCCGGGAGGCTGAGGGTCCGTGGCCGCGGGGCCGGCAACGCGCGCCGGCCCCGCGTCCGTCAATCGTGCAGCCGATAGGAATCGTCGGCCGGTGTACGGGTTTCGTTGAAGAAGTCGACGAGACGCCAGGGCCATGACAGGAAGATACGGCCCTTGCTGTTGTTGTAGTAGCTGTTCGCCTTCGGGTGCGACCAGATCATCTGCGGCATGCGCTCCTCGACCTTGCGGTTCCAGGCGTCATAGGCTTCGGTCCTGACTTCGAACGCCTTGGCGTCGGCCGCGACGACGCGGTCGAGCGCCTCGATGATCCAGTTGACCTGGCATTCGGAGATAAGGTTCTGGCCCGCCGCATGATTGGGCGCGCTGTTCGGCCCCACCGTGTGGAAATAGTTGGGATAGCCCGGAATGCACATTCCCATGTAGGACCGTGGATCCTCCTCGCCCCATTCCTCGCCGAGGTCGCGGCCGCCAACGCCTTTGATGGTGAGATCGCCGGTCATCTTCGCGACGTTGAACCCGGTGGCGCAGACGATGATGTCGAAGTCGGTAACCGTTCCGTCGGAGGTTTCGATGCCGCCCGGCAGCACGCGCGCGATGCCCGACGTCTCGAGATGGACATTGTCGCGGAGCAGCGCATCATACCAGCCATTGTCGAGGATGATGCGCTTCGAGAAGATCGGGAAGTCGGGGGTGAGCTTTTCGATGAGATCGGGGCGATCGGCGAATTTTCCATTGAGATACATCAGCGCATATTGGCGGATCATCTCGTTCGATTCGGAGACCGCGAGATCATTGCCGGCCCAGGCGGGATCCTGCAGCACGTTCGAGAAGAGGCCGTCGGCAGCCGACCAGTAGACCCGGAAGCGGAACCATTCCTTGAACATCGGAATATTGGCCAGGGCCCATTTCATCCCGTCGCTGACCTCGTGCGCGATTTCGGGGTTGAAGATCACCCAATGCTTTGTTCGCTGAAAGACAGTGAGCTCCTTGACCTTCGGCGCGATCGCCCCGACGAGCTGCGCCGAGCTTGCGCCGGTGCCGATGACCGCCACCCTTTTGCCTGTCACGTCGAGATCGGACGGCCATGCCGCTGTATGGACAACCGGCCCTGCGAATGTGCCGAGCCCCGGGATATCGGGAAATTTATACCGGTTGACGGGTCCGTGTCCGTTGATCACCGCATTGACGACGATATCTTCCGCGCTGCCGTCGGCGCCGCGCACCGTGACGGTCCACATCCCGCTCGTCTCGTCGTAGACCAGCTTCTCGACCTTGGTATTGAAGCGGATATTGCCGCGGATATCATATTTGTCGGCCACTTCGAGCATGTAGCGCTGCATGTCCGCGCCCTGCGGGTGATAGTGGCGCCAGTCGGGCCATATCTCCCAGCTGAAGCTGTAGAAGTGGCTGGGGGTGTCGACGCCGACGCCGGGATATCGGTTCTCATACCATGTCCCGCCGACGTCGCTGTTCTTTTCGATGACGACATAATCATAGCCGGCCTCGCGCAGCTTCATCGCGGCCGCCATGCCGGTCATCCCGGCGCCGATGACGAGCACCTTGAAGTTCGCGGGCGGGGAAGGGCGATCGGGGATCGCCGACCGGTCGATCCAGGGTCGAAAACCGCACTGGTCGAAAACCAGGTCGATGAATTCCTCGTCGACGGGCTCACCGGCCGTGACCGTCATGATGCGCAGCATGAGGCGATCGTCGGGCGTGCCGGGCCTGAAGCCCTCGCCCGTGGTCAGCAGCCGCCGCATCCGGCCGCGCAGATCGTCGGCGAGTTCGTCGGGGATCGCGGTCGGCTCCATCGAGAAGGCCGGTTTGATGCACGGCGCGAAGCGTTCAAGAAACGCGGAGTCGCGCGTCAGATAGACATAGGTTGCCAGCAACGTCGCTATATTCGCGTCGCGCAGGGCCGCTTCCAGCTCCGCGCTGTCGGGCAGGGTCGCAAAGGTGCCGGGCGCCTCGGCCAGGGCGGCTTCATCAGACATATATATCCACTCCCATTTTGTAAGTGACCACTCACCTACTATTCCGGCGCCTTCGCCGCAAGAGGGAGCAATTGAATTTCGCCGTCCTCCGGCGGGCTAGGTGATGCACGCATGCAACACTCCTCGAAATCTGACGGCACCGTACATTTTGGATTGCCGAAGCGATTGACCTTGCCATTCGCAATGGGTAAGTGAAAACTAACTTACAGCGATGCGCCGTTCAAGGCGCGGTGGGAGAGACTGATGACGGCTGCTCGCGGCAACCTCGCCTATTCCGATATCTTGCGACCGGCAGCGCGGCCGCGCGAACTGCAGAATGTCTACACCGACGATCAGCGCGAGCGCCTGCTCGACGTCGTGCGGACGCAGGGTCCCTGGAAACTGATCATCGCGCAGCACTTCGCCTCGGCGGAGGAGCTGGTCGCAACGCTTTCAGGCGGAATGCCCGAGGGGGTCGAGCCGACGCTCGACATGTTTCTCACGCCGACGTTCCGCGGCTTCTACGCCAATTATTCCGCGGCGCTGTTTCCCGAGATTCACGACTGTTTCTACAATGCCGAGTTTCTCGAGCATGCGAAAAGCTATTGGGGCGCCCAATATGCCAAGCCGCAGATGATGCTCTTCAATATCAACGGGCCGTGCGGAAACGCCGACCCGGGTCACCTCGACTCGCCGAGTTTTCGCGGCGTGCGCTACGAGAATTCGCCGACATGGCTCTGCTCGGTCATGGGCAAATCGGGCCTGTTCCGGGATCATCTCATCAAGATGGCGCAGGTGATCACCTGGTTCTCGCACGACGAGGGAAGCGGTTTCACCTACTGGCCCGACGGCCCGGCCAAGGCGCCGCAGCGCCTCCAGCCGCCGATCTACAATCGCGGCGTCCTCGTCCAGAACGAGATGATGATGCACCGCGGCGAGGCGAATGGTCCGCTCGACAAGCAGCGGCCGGCAGGGCTCTCCTTCGACACCGTCTTCACCGGCGACCCGTCCGATCGCGACAACTGGCGCCTGATGAACGGCGACACCGTTATTGCCGAGCATAGCACCGACGAACTGCGCTTCCTCGTTCACTGGTCTGCCGAGGTCTTCGACGACTTTGCGGAATTGAAGAAGAATATGGATGGCAGCGACGACCTGACCTACGATCAGGTGTTCGACACCTTCCTCAAGGATTTGCGCAGCCGCGGCATCCCGGTCGAGACGCCGACCGACCCGCTGCGCGACCCCGTTTTCATCCACACGCTCAACGCCGCTTATGATTTCGGCACGCCGACCAGCTATCCGGAGGGCGCCTATCCGATGGCGCCGGTGCTCGACGCCGCCTGACGATCAACCGAACGATAACAACCCATGGGAGGGATCAAATGAAGACGAATATTTCGCTGCGTGTCGCGCTGCTTTGCTGCGCGGCTTCGACCGCCGCCGTTCCGTCGCTCGGCTTCGCGCAGGAAGCGCCTGGAGCCGCCGCCACCGACGGCGAGATCATCGTGACGGCCACGCGCCGCAACGAGGCGCTGAAGGACGTGGCCATGTCGGTCGACGTGGCTCCCGGCGAAGAACTCGAAAAGCTCAATATCTTCGACGCGAAGGACATCTCGCAGCTCGCGCCGGGTCTCGAACTCACCAATACCACCGGCCGCAACAACACGACGACCCTTCGCGGGATCACCTTCGATCCCGATCAGGGCACCGCGCCCGCGGTGCAGGTCTATTTCAACGAGATCCCCGCCGATGCCCAGACCGTCTATACGGCGATCTACGACATTCAGCAGATCGAGGTCCTGCGCGGTCCGCAAGGTCTGCTGCGCGGTCTGTCGGCTCCCGCGGGTGCGATCACCTTCGCGACGCGCAAGCCGAGCTTCACCGATATCGAGGGCTATGCGCAGGCCACCGTCACGAGCCGTGATGCCTATAACGTGCAGGGCGGTGTCTCGCTTCCCTTCTCGGATTCGGTCGCGCTGCGGCTCGGGGCCGGGGGGGGCGGGGGGCGCCGGCACCCAGG
>JAEWIL010000116.1 GCA_023387085.1 Pseudomonadota bacterium
CACCACCGCCTGCGGCGGCGGTCCCCCTCCCCATCGCTCCGCGACAGGGAGGACTTTAACGGCCGCTTCCGGTCAAAACCCGTCGGATCAATATCCCATCAGCGCCAGCACTTCCTTGCGGCTGCGCTCGTCGTCGAGGAAGCAGCCGAGCAGCCGGCTGGTGACCATGCCAACGCCCGGCGTTCGCACGCCGCGGCCGGTCATGCAGCCGTGCTGCGCCTCGATGACCACCGCGACCCCCTGCGGATGCAGATTGTCCCAGATGCATCGGGCAACCTCGGCGGTCAGCCGTTCCTGCACCTGCAGGCGCCGCGCGAAGCCGTTGAGGACGCGCGCGAGCTTCGAAATGCCGACGACGCGGTCGCGCGGCAGATAGGCGATCGACGCCTTGCCGGTGATCGGCGCCATATGGTGCTCGCAATGCGACTGGAACGGAATGTCGCGCAGCAGGACGATCTCGTCATATCCGCCAACCTCCTCGAAGGTGCGCGACAGATGAACCGAGGGATCCTCGTTATAGCCCTGACAATATTCGAGCCAGGCCCGCGCTACGCGCCGCGGCGTGTCGATCAGCCCCTCGCGCGCGGGATCGTCACCGGCCCATTCGATGAGCGTCCGGACCGCGCCCAGCACCTCCGCCGGGACGACGGGCTTGCCGTCAGGCCCCAGTTCCACCTTTGTCATCGCCCTGCTTTCACTGTTGCATCGATGCCGCACATTTCGGCGTGAAAAGCGCGATGCGCAACCCCGACAAGGCAAGAAATTCAAGCCTCGCCGCAAGTTTACGTTGCGGAATCTGTGCTTTTCCAGCTTTGGGACTCGCCCGAATTTCCGCGGCTTTTGCCCGCAAACAAGTGACTTGACGCTTTCGTCAACTCGGCGCACCTTCATGGTCCTTACAGAGTTCGCCCAAGCGGACCGTAATCCGGAGATGCCGGCGTATTCCCCGACGCCGGTGGGAGAGGACGATGACCAGCGCAGCTGGCAAGAGGGATTTGAACGGGCACCTGGCCACTTCGGCCCGGGCACCCTTGCCACGTCTGGTCACAGCCCCTCCCCTTTAAGCACAAATTTGATTTGGGCGGCCCGCGACGCGCGGGTTCGAAAAAGGGAGGATGTAAATGAAGTTCAAGGGACTGATCGGCTCGTCTGTTCTGGCAATGGCGGTGGCGACGCCGGCCTATGCACAGGATTCGGCGACGACCGAACGCGACGCTTTCGGGGGCGAAATCGTCGTGACCGCACAACGTCAATCCGAACGGCTGCAGGACGTGCCGATCGCCGTCAGCGCCTTTTCGTCCGAAGCGCTCGAGGCGCAGCAGATCAAGACGCCGTCGGATCTTCAGCTCACGCTGCCGAACGTGACTTTCACCAAGACCAACTTCACCGGCGCCAGCTTCACGATCCGCGGCATCGGCGACCTTTGCGTCGGCACGACCTGCGACAGCGCGACCGCGATCCACCTGAACGGCGACCCGCTGTTCTCGACCCGCCTGTTCGAAACCGAATTCTTCGACCTCGAACGCGTCGAGGTGCTGCGCGGCCCGCAGGGCACGCTGTTCGGTCGCAACGCGACGTCGGGCGTCGTCAACGTCATCACCGCCAAACCGAAACTGGGCGCCTTCGAAGCCTCCGCCGAAGCCGAATATGGAAATTATGATTCCATGAAGGGCAAGGCGATGGTCAACATCCCGCTCGGCGAGACCGCAGGCATTCGCGTGGCCGGCATCTACCTCAATCGCGATGGCTATACGAAAAACGCATTCCTCAACACGCGCATCGACGACCGCGATCTGTATTCGGTCCGCGGTTCGTTCCGTTGGGAGCCGACCCCGGACACGACGATCGACCTGCTCGCATCCTATTTCCATGAGAAGGATCAGCGCACGCGCATCCAGAAGCAGCTTTGCCAGCGCGACCCGACCGGCATCCTCGGCTGTTTGAACAACCGCCTCGACAATTCGCCGTTCAATGGCAACGCGACGTTTACGGCCGCGCTGACGTCGAAGGAATTCCTCGCAATCCGCGGCATTCCTGCTGCCTTCGCGCTCGGCAGCCTTTACGGCCCCGACGTCTATGCCAATACGACGATCCCCAATGACCCGCGGACCGTCAACACCGCCTATACGCCGAGCTATTTTACCAGCGAACTGACGCTGCAGGGCCGGGTCGAACATAATTTCGGCCCGATCTCGCTGCAGGTTTCCGGCCAATATCAAAAGGTGAAGCTCGACGCATCGCAGGATTATAACAGCAATGTCGGCGACCGCTCGCTCTATACCGCCGCGTTGACCGCGCTCCAGACCTTCGCAACTAACCCGATTCCGCTCGGCGTCGGCCCCAACGGCCCGATCCTGTCGAATGCCTATTTCGGCCCGGTCGCGGCGGCGATCATTCCGAACGGGCCGAACGGCCAGCTCTGCACCTCCCTTGCGGAGGAGAGCGGGTATGGCAGCTTCGGCGGCAAGAAAATCTGTAGCGACCAGTCGCTCCAGTTCGACCGGTCGAACCAGTATAACAGCAGCTGGTCGGCGGAAGCCATCGTGACCAGCGACTTCGACGGCCCGTTCAACTTCCTGCTCGGCGGCATCTATGCCAATTATCATCTGACCGAGAACAGCTATTATGTGAACGCCTTCCCGATCGATTATCTGACCGGGGTGCTGGGTGCGTTCACGGCCGCGACGAACAAGGTGGCTGACCCCAACAATCCGGGACAGACGATCGCGGCACCATTGCCGCCCTCGTTCCTCGCCACGCCGTTTTTCCGGAACAACACCGATGATTTGAAGATCAAATCCTACGGCCTCTTCGGCGAAGCCTATTTCGAGTTTAACGACAGGCTGAAGCTGACCGCGGGCCTGCGGTACAATAACGACAAGAAAACCGTGTTCGCGCGCTCGACCCTCGCCAGCTTCCTGGCGCCGCACGGCGGAACCGGCACGGTGTTCGATTCCCCGTTCGTCGGAAGCTTCGACGCCGATCCGGGAACGCCGGGCAACCAGATCATCCAGTCCCGCAGCGTCAAATTCAACAAGCTGACCGGGCGTGCGGTGCTCGACTTCAAAGTGACCGACGACAATCTGCTCTATGCGTCGTACTCGCGCGGTTACAAGTCGGGCGGTATCAACCCCCCGCTGCAGCCAATCTTCGCGGTGCCCGAATCGTTCAAGCCCGAACAGGTCGACGCCTTCGAAATCGGGTCGAAGAACACCTTCGGAAACGGCGCGCTCCAGCTGAATCTGACAGCCTTCTACTACAAGTATAAGGATCTTCAGCTCAGCAAGATCGTCGCCCGTACCGCGGTGAACGATAATGTCAGCGCCGACATCTATGGCTTCGAGGCCGAAGGTATTGTCCGGCCCGACCCCGACTGGGTGATCAACCTCGGTTTCAGTTACCTGCATAGCAAGGTGACCGAAGACAAGTTCACCAGCAATCCGCGCGATTTCGGCGGAGGCCGTGAAGATGCCGTCATCCTGAAAGACATTACGAACGCCGCCAACTGCGCCGTCGGCTCGAAGACGGGGAATGTCGCGGGGATCAACCAGTTTGTGAACGGCGTCCAGACCTTGATCAACCTCGGGATCGTACCGGGTGTTGCGGGCGGTGCGGGCTTGCAAGGGACGACTGCCTTCCCGGCCGACGGCGGCATCGCCTCGACTGGCGCCTACAGCATCTGCGCGGTGATGGAGGCAGCCGCGGCGGGCGCCTTTGCTAACCTGCCGGCGCCGGTGGCCGGCCTTTCGGTCAATCCCGCTACGCTCGGCGGGGTCGACTATTTCTCCGCGGGTATCCCCGTCAACATTAAGGGCAACCAGCTGCCGCAGGCACCGAACTACAAGTTCAGCGCCGGCGTCCAGTATACCGCGCATCTGGGCGACATGACCCTCGTCCCGCGCTTCGATCTGGCCTACACCGGTGAAAGCTATGGCAGCATCTTCAACGGCAACGTCAACCGAATCAAAGGCTACGCCCAGGTCAACGCCCAGATCCAGCTGAACGGCGCCGACGACAAATGGTATGTGCGCGGGTTCATCCAGAACCTGTTCGATGCCAACAGCGTCACCGGCCAGTACATCACCGACCAGTCGTCGGGCAATTACACCAACATCTTCACGCTCGAACCGCGCCGCTATGGCATCGCGGCCGGCGTGAAGTTCTAAGCCCGACCGGCGGCCCTAAAGG
>JAEWIL010000204.1 GCA_023387085.1 Pseudomonadota bacterium
CTCGGGACCGGTCCGGCGCCGGTCATTCCTCAGTCCGGGTGTCCGAGGAAATCGCGCGGGTCGATCCGTTCGGGTGGAGCACCGAGCATGTCGGCAAGTTGCTTCCCGATCTTCGACGCATCGCCGACGACCAGCCAGCGAAGCGGCTGCACCCCGAACACGGCGGCCGCCGCCTCGGCCGCCTCGTCGACCGTCAGCGCTTCGAACAGAGCGTCCTCGCGCACGGCCTGACCGGCGGCGAAGCCCAGGAGCGCGTCATGGGCAAGCTTGCCGCAGACCGCCGCCGCGGTCTCGTAGCGCGCCGCGCGGCCGCTGAGCGCCTGCTCCTTGACGCGCTGCAGTTCTACCGCCGTCGGCGGCCGCCGCGTCCATATATCTTCGGCCTCCATCATCATTTCGCGCAATGCGTCGGCGGTGCGATCCTGCTGGACCGAAGCATTCATCGTGATCGCGCCCGGCCCCGACCGTTCAGAAATCGAGCTTCCCGCTCCATATGCCCAGTGCTTGTCTTCGCGCAGATTCATGTTGAGCCGCGCCTCAAAGTCGCCGCCGAAGACCGAATTGACCGCCCGCGCCGCGACGATCGACCTTGCGTCGAAAGGCGCCGCGACAGTTCCGCCCATGATCACCGATTGCGCCGCGCCCGGAATGTCGACGAAGTAGAAGCGCGGCGCCGCGTCCGCACCGGGGCGCAGCGGGATCGGCGCAAGGGTCTGCGGCTCCTGCCACAGGGCGTCGGCGAACATCGCCTCGAAGCGCCGTTCGGCGTCAGACGCGGCGACATCGCCGCAGATCGCGAGCGACCCGCCGCGGGCCTGGAACTGGCGCCGGTGCCACGCACCGACATCCGCAGCGCCGATCGTCCGCAGGCTATCGACCGTACCAAAGCCCGAACCGACGCGGCCATAGGGATGATCCTTGCCGAGCAGCAGCGTCGGAAACAGCGTCTGGGCGACCTGCCCGGGATCCGCGAGGATCCGGTTGATCGCCGCGAGGCGACGATCGCGCACATGATCGATGCTTCCGGACTCGAAAGCGGGATGACGCAGCAGATTCTCGACCAGGTCGACGGCCGCATCCCACGAGTAGGACGGCACGTTGAGCATCAACCGCGACGCGTCCGGACCCGAGGTGACCATCAGGCGTGCGCCGAGCTGGTCGAGCCGCCTGCGCAGTGCAAGCGCGTCGAACGCGGTCGTTCCTTCCATCATCGCGTCGGCCGTAAATGAGGCGATGCCAGGCAGTTCGAGTGGCTCCTGTGCCGAACCGCCGGGAAAGTTCCAGATGAGCTGGACCACGGGAGATCCCGGCCGCCGCGCCGAAAGAATCTTGAGACCGCTCCGCAAATCGCGTTCGTCGATATCCGGGAATTGGCCCGGCACGGACGGGCCCGGCTTCGGAATACCCGTCGAACGGTCGGCGCCCTGTTCTGCCTTCGCCCACTCACCCTTCACTGGCGGCCCGAAGATCAACCGGTCGGGGATAGCAGGCCATTCCCCGGCCGGCCGATGAGCGGCGTCGGCGTCATCCCGCTCCCCTGGCCTGACGACGAGCGTGTAATGGCCATCGTCGATCCAGGCGCGCAACGCCGCAGCAACCCCGTCGGGAGTCGCGGCCAGCATGATGCCGGCATCGCGCCGGCGCTGGTCGGGGAGCCCGAGAAGCGCCTGCCCTTCACCGAGGAGCGCCGCCTTTCCGGACATGCCGCCGACATGCTCGAGGTCGCGATTGAACGCCGCGGCGATCATGCCCGACGCGATCTGCAACTCCTCGGCGGTCGGTCCGTTCGCCTTGAACGCCGCGATTTCCTCGTCGATCACCGCCTCGATCCGCGCGAGGTCCGAGGGCTGGCGTGCGAAGACCCGAATGTTGAACGGACTGGTGACTGCGAGGCGCTGGCACCGGGCGGAGACCATCGTCGCGATCCGCTCGCCGCGGACGAGCCGCCGGTAGAGGCGCGAGGTTTCGCCGCCGCCGAGGATGCCCGCCGCAAGTTCGAGCAGCGGAAAAGCGGTATCGCCCCAGGCCGGCCCGTTCCATTGCCGGTCGAACATCGCGTGGGGGACACGGTCGAATATTTCCCCGCGACCCGGTTCGGCCCGCCGGGGCGCCCAGGGCAGCGGTTTGGCGGTCGGCGGACCCGGATCGATATCGCCGAAATAGAACTCGGCCTTCGCGCGCGCCTCCGCAACCGAAACATCCCCCGACAGGACGAGCGTAGCACTGGCGGCGCCGTAATGGGTTCGGAACCAGGCCCGCACATCATCGAGCGACGAGGCAGCGAGATCCTCCATCGAGCCGATCGTCGTGTGGGCATAGGGATGGTTGGCCGGATAGGCGTTTCGCAGCATCACCTCGGGGGTCTTGCCGTAGGGTCGGCTCTCGTTCTGCATCTTTTCGTTGCGGACGATGCCGCGCTGCATGTCGAGTTCAGCCTGGCCGACCGCGCCAAGGAGATGGCCCATGCGGTCGGATTCTACCCAGAGAGCGACATCGAGCGCCGACTTCGGCACCGTCACGAAATAATTGGTACGGTCGAACCATGTCGTGCCGTTGAGATCGGAAGCGCCGAGGTGCGAGAATGCGTCGTGATAAGGGCGACGGAAATTCTCCGAGCCCGAGAACATCAGATGCTCGAAGAGATGCGCGAAGCCATGTTTTCCCGCCGGCTCGTCGCCCGAACCGACACGGTACCAGATCGCCACCGCAACGATTGGCGCCTTTCGGTCCTCGTGAACGATGACGGTGAGACCGTTGCCAAGCGTGAAGCGCGTGAAGGGCAGCGGAGCAAGAACGGCCTTGCCGGCGGCGAAGCTGCGTGGAATGTCGTTCATCGAAATGTCCTCAGGTAGCCGGCGCTTCGGCGCGGCCGGTGCTGACCACGCTCCCCGCGCCGGCGCGGTCGATGACCAGCTTGTGATCATGATATTTTTCGAGCGAAGAATGGTGCGCGATGTGGATGATCGCGCTCTGGTCGAGCGCGCGAAGCAGATTGCCGTAGACGCGTTTTTCGGTCTCCTCGTCGAGTGCGCTCGTCGCTTCGTCCATGAAGAGGAAATCGGGCTTCTGGAGCAGCGCGCGCGCGATCGCGAGCCGTTGCTGCTCGCCCTGCGACAACCGCTCGCCCCAACGGTCGGACTCGTCGAGACGATCCATGAACTGCGGCAGGTCCGCGAGCTCCAGAGCCTCGCGACAGGCCTCGGACGAGAATGTCCCTGGACCTTGCGGATAGCAGAGCTGTTCCATCAGCGTGCCCTGCGGGAAATAGCTGCGCTGCGACATGAACAGACAGCGCCCCTGCTGCGGCAGAGTGATGTCTCCCGATCCATAAGGCCATATGCCGGCAACCGCGCGAAGCATCGTGCTCTTGCCGGCTCCCGAGCGTCCGCGAAGGATCCAGCGCTCGCCGGGCTTCACATCGAGCGACACGTTCTCGGCAACGAGGCGGCCATCGGGAGTTCGCAGGCTGAGCGCGTTCGCCCCGATATGATTTTCGGGATCGCGCCGGTAGGCGAAGCCGCTCTCCTGCCTTTCCGACGCCTTGTACAGTTCCTCGAAAGCGTAAAGCCGGGCCACCACGACACGGAAAATCTGCAGCTGCTGATAATTGTTGACGAACCAGAGGAGGGCCGAGGTCAGCTGGCCGAACAGCTGGCCGGTCTGCGCCATTTCGCCAAAGGTCATCTTCCTCGCAAAATATTGCGGCGCCATCAGCATGAGTGGCAGCGGCGCCATGAGCTGCTGCATGAAATTCATTACCGCGCGAAAGCGCATCTCGACATAGAGCAACTTCCACAAGGTAGAGCGGACCTGGTTGAACGACAGGTTGAGGCGGCCATGTTCGGTCGCGGCGCCGCCGTAGATAGCGATCTCTTCCGCGGCGCCGCGTACCGATGCCATCGAATAGCGAAAATCCCCCTCGGTCCGCTGCTTCCTGTAATTGAGCGGCATCAGCGCGCGACCGGAGAGATGACCGAGGCCGGTCTGGACGGCGACCCAGATCAACGCGCACCAGAACAGATATCCGGGAATATGGATCCCGCCGACATCGAGGGCGCCGCCGACGGTCCACACCATGTAGGAGAAGGTGACGATCTGCGTCAGCGTCCCCCAAAGTCCGACAGTGAGAAGCAGGCCGGTCGAAATGAAGAGCTGCGTGTCCTCCGCGATGCGCTGGTCGGGATTGTCGAAGAGCCGGTCGCGCTCGATGCGATAATAGGAATTGTCGCCGAGCCAGCGGTCGAGCAGACGCCGCGTCATCGCCGTCCGCCAGAGAATCTCGAGCCCCTGCATCAGCGCGAGGCTCAAAACGCTGAGAAGCGCCATCACCAGGCCGATCGCGAGGAACACCGCGATCGTCTTCGGAAAAGCTGCGAGGTCGCGCTCGACGAATGTCGTCATGAACTGGTTGGTCCATTTCGCGGCGACCACCTGGACATAGGTGGTGAGCGTGGTCAAGCCGAACATTGCAGCGATGATCGGCCACGCCAGCCAATTCTCCTTCGACAGCCAGAACGGCTTGAGGAGCGCAAGCGCGGCACGCGGCGTACCGATTTTCGGGATGGGATAAGCTTCGTTCATGCACCGGTCTCGATGATCGGGCGGCAGACCGCCCGGGAT
>JAEWIL010000006.1 GCA_023387085.1 Pseudomonadota bacterium
CCTATGGCGAACCGGGGCCGAGCGTCGACATGGCGATCCTGTCGCTGCACCTTGCCGGTGCATCGTCGATCCTGGGCGCGATCAACTTCATCACCACCATCTTCAACATGCGCGCGCCGGGCATGACCCTGCACAAGATGCCGCTGTTCGTGTGGTCGGTGCTGGTCACCGCCTTCCTGCTGCTGCTCGCGCTGCCCGTTTTGGCCGCCGCGATCACCATGCTGCTGACCGATCGCAACTTCGGCACCACCTTTTACGACGCCACCGGCGGCGGCGATCCGGTGCTCTACCAGCATCTCTTCTGGTTCTTCGGCCACCCCGAAGTGTACATCATGATTCTGCCGGGCTTCGGCATCGTCAGCCAGATCATTTCGACCTTCAGCCGTAAGCCGGTGTTCGGCTATCTCGGCATGGCCTATGCGATGGTCGCGATCGGCGTTGTCGGCTTCATCGTGTGGGCGCACCACATGTTCACGGTGGGCATGAGCGTGAACCTGAAGATGTACTTCACCGCTGCGACGATGGTCATCGCGGTCCCGACGGGCATCAAGATCTTCAGCTGGATCGCCACCATGTGGGGCGGTTCGATGAGCTTCAAGACCCCGATGGTCTGGGCGCTCGGCTTCATCTTCATGTTCACCGTCGGCGGCGTCACCGGCGTCGTGCTCGCCAACGGCGGGGTCGATACCAACCTGCACGACACCTATTATGTCGTCGCGCACTTCCACTATGTGCTGTCGCTGGGCGCGGTCTTCTCGCTCTTCGCCGGCTTCTATTACTGGTTCCCGAAGATGTCGGGCCGGATGTACAACGAGTTCCTCGGACAGTTGCACTTCTGGGTCTTCTTCATCGGCGTGAACGTCATGTTCTTCCCCCAGCACTTCCTGGGTCAGCAGGGCATGCCGCGCCGTTATCCCGACTATGCGGAAGCCTATGCCCATTGGCACCTGATCTCGTCCTACGGCTATGTGATCATGGCCGTCGGGATGCTCTTCTTCTTCCTGAACATCGGTTACTCGCTGTTCGCTGGCAAGAAGGCCGCCGACAATCCGTGGGGCGAAGGCGCGACGACGCTCGAATGGACGCTGTCGAGCCCGCCGCCGTTCCACCAGTTCAACGAACTGCCGCGGATCGCGTGACGTATATCGCCTGACAAGCTCCGCCCCCTGCCGGGAGGCCTGGCAGGGGGCGCCAGCTTTCCGGCCTGGAGTTATGATGGCGCAGAGCCTGACCCACAGCGAAATGTCGCTTCCGGCGGATTGGCGCGACCTGTTCGCGCTGACCAAGCCGCGCGTGATGTCGCTCGTTGTTTTCACCGCGCTGTGCGGCCTGCTCGCGGCGCCGGGCGGCGTCCACCCGGTCCTTGCCTTTTCGTCGATCCTTGCGATCGCGCTGGGGGCGGGGGCATCGGGGGCACTCAACCAATGGTATGAGGCGGGCCTTGACGCGAAAATGAAGCGCACCGCCGGGCGCCCGCTTCCCGCCGGGCGCCTCGACCCGCAGACGGCGCTGCAGTTCGGTGTGGGGCTCGCGGCCTTCTCGGTCTTCCTGATGCTGTTCGCCGCCAACTGGCAGGCGGCAGCGTTGCTGACGGTCTCGATCCTGTTCTACGTCTTTGTTTACACGATGTGGCTGAAGCCGCGGACGCCGCAGAATATCGTCATTGGCGGCGCGGCCGGCGCGTTTCCGCCACTGATCGGCTGGGTCGCCGCGACGGGCAATATCGCGCCGTTGCCGGTGCTGCTGTTTCTCCTGATCTTTCTGTGGACCCCGCCGCATTTCTGGGCGCTCGCGCTGTTCGTGCGCTCGGACTATGCCGCCGCAGGCATCCCGATGATGCCGGTCGTGGCGGGCGAGACGTCGACGCGGCGCCAGATTCTCTTCTATGCGATCATCATGGCGATCGGCGCGGTCGCGCCGTGGCCGCTGGGCTACACGGGCGCGCTCTATGGCTGGACGGCGGTCGTCCTGTCGGCGGTCTTCGTCCTACTCTCGATCCAGGTCGGGACGCGCAAAACCGGCGAGGGCGACCGGATGCTTCCCGAAAAACGCCTCTTCGCTTATTCGGTCGCCTATCTCTTCATATCGTTCGGCGCGGTCGTCGCTGACCATTGGTGGCCCTTATGACCGACGAACCCCGGCAGGAGCCGCCGACTCCCGAACAGCCGTTCGACGAGGCGGAGTACCGCCGCCGCCAGCGCAGCCGCGCCAATTTGATGGGCTGGATCCTGGGCGGGCTCGCCTTCCTGTTTTTCTTCATCACAATGGCGCGAATGGTGGTGCCCAAATGAAGACGATGTCGGCCAACGCAAAGACTGCCTCGCTCGCGGGACTGCTCGTCGTCGCGATGGTCGGGCTCGGCTTCGCTTCGGTGCCGCTGTACAATCTCTTCTGCCGCGTGACCGGTTTCGGCGGCACGACCCAGCGCTACGATCCCGTCGCCGCGGCCGAAACGCCGAAGGTGCTGAGCGACACCATGTCCATCCGCTTCGATTCCAATGTCTCGCCGGGCCTGCCGTGGAAATTCTATCCCGAGCATCCGACCGACACGGTCAGCATCGGCGCGCGCGACATGGCCATTTTCATCGCCCGGAATGAATCGCCGCATGCGGTCACCGGTACCGCCAGTTTTAACGTCACGCCCGACGCGGCGGGTAAATATTTTACCAAGATTCAGTGTTTTTGCTTCACCCAGCAGACGCTGAAGGCGGGGGAACAGGTCCGCATGCCGGTGCTCTTCTTCGTCGATCCGAAGATCATGGACGACCCCGACGCGCGCGACATTCAGGAAATCACGCTCAGCTACACCTTCCACCCTGTAGACGCGGATAAAATCGCGAGCTAAGGCCGCGATCAAAGAGTCTTACCAAGGACCGGCGGGTGGTGGGGAAACCATCACGCTGGGGCAAAAAACGGGAAAAACGCCATGTCCGGTGCCAAACATCATGACTATCACCTTGTAAATCCCAGCGTCTGGCCGCTGATCGGGTCGGTTGCCGCACTCGTCATGTTCTTTGGCGGCGTCATGGCGATGCACGCCGATTATTTCGGCGGGATCGGCAAATGGGTGCTCGGCCTCGGCATCGCGGGCGTGATCGCCACCTTCTTCAGCTGGTGGTCGGACGTGATCAACGAAGCGCATGCGGGCGATCATACGCCGGTTGTCCAGTTGCACATGCGCTACGGCATGATCCTGTTCATTGCTTCCGAAGTCATGTTCTTCGTCGGCTGGTTCTGGGCCTGGTTCGATTTCTCGCTCTTCCCGGTTCCGGTCGAGATCGTCGACGGTGCCGTGACCTCGCTCTTCGGACAGGATGGCGCCGCCGCGGCGACGATCTGGCCGCCGAAGGGCATCCATGTCATCGACGCTTTCTCGCTGCCGTTGCTCAACACGCTGATCCTGCTCTGCTCGGGCACGACGATCACCTGGGCGCATCATTCGCTGATCCATGGCGACCGCGAAGGGCTCAAGAAGGGCTTGTGGCTGACGATCATCCTCGGCCTGACCTTCAGCGCGATCCAGGCATATGAATATGCCGAGGCGCCGTTCCCGTTCGGCACGATCAACTATACCTCGGCCTTCTTCATGGCGACCGGCTTCCACGGTTTCCATGTGATCGTCGGCACGATCTTCCTGATCGTCTGCCTCGTCCGCAGCTACAAGGGCCACTTCACCCCGCAGCAGCATTTCGGCTTCGAAGCCGCTGCCTGGTACTGGCACTTCGTCGACGTCGTTTGGCTGTTCCTCTTCATCATCGTCTATGTATGGGGTGGCTGGGGCGCGCCGGTCGCCGCGCACTAAATTGCCGGACGACAGTCAGACTGCAAAGGGGCAGCCGCCGATCTGGCGCGCTGCCCTTTTTGCGACCTGCCCCGAATGCGGCGCGCCGGGATTGTTCGATGGCGCGATCCAGTTCCGCGATCGCTGCCCGTCGTGCGGGCTCGATTATGGTCGGTACAATGTCGGCGACGGCCCCGCGGCTTTTCTGACCCTGATTATCGGCGCCTTGCTCATCGCTCTCGCGCTCGGACTCGACAGCGTCCTCCACCCGCCGCTCTGGGTTCATGTCATTCTGTGGGTGCCGTTGACCGTCGCCGCGGTGGTGTACGGCCTGCGTGTCGCCAAGGCGGCACTGCTCGCGAGCGAGCATCAGCGCAAGGCGGCCGAAGGAAAGCGGAGCGATGACTGAGACACCCCAGGCCCCGCGCCGCTGGCCGGTTATCCCGACGATCATCGTATCATGCGCGGTGGCGGCGATGGTTGCGCTGGGTGTCTGGCAGCTCCAGCGCAAGGGCGAGAAGGAGGCCCTGATCGCGCTGTACGAACGCAACATGGCAATGTCCTCGCTCGTCGCCTATCCCAAGCTGCCGCCCGTTCCCGACGCGCTGCTGTTCCGCAAGTCGAGCGTCGTGTGCCTGGAACCGGTGCGCTGGGATCCGCGCAGCGGCACCGACCGCAAGGGCAATTCGGGTATCCGCATGATCGCCGACTGCCGCACCGGTGCCGAGGGGCCGGGGGTACTTGTCGATGTTGGTACATCGGACGATTTCACTCCACCCAAATGGAGCGGCGGAACCGTGCAGGGAACGGTGGTTCCCGGGCCGGAGCAGCCGACATTGGTCGCGCGGCTCATGGGCAATGCGGTCCCGGCGCGCGCGATGCTCGTCGCCGATACGCCGGTGGCGGGACTCCGCGCCAGCGCGGTGCCTTCGGGCGCGGACGTGCCGAACAATCACCTCGCTTATGCCTTCCAATGGTTCTTCTTCGCGGCCGTCGCGCTGATTATCTATGCCCTGGCGGTCCGCCGCCGCTTGCAGCCGTGACGGTGCGCCGTTAGGGCGCATTCCCGACATGGACTATATCAGCACCCGCGGCTCCGCGCCGACCCTCGACTTCCGCGCCGCCACGCTCGCCGGCCTTGCCAGCGACGGCGGGCTCTATGTGCCGGCGCAATGGCCGCAGATGTCGGCCGAGGAAATCCGCGCGCTCGCCGGGCTCGACTATGCCGAAACCGCGGTGCGGGTGATGACGCCGTTCGTCGCGGATATCCTCACCGAGGATGAGCTCCGCGCCCTCTGCCGAGCCGCTTACGGGCGCTTCAGCCACGACGCGGTAACGCCGATGGTGCAGCTCGACCATCGCCACTGGCTGCTCGAACTCTTCCATGGCCCGACGCTGGCCTTCAAGGACGTCGCGCTCCAGTTGCTCGGTCAGTTGTTCGAGAAATTCCTTGGCGGCGGCGACACCGACATCACCATCGTCGGCGCGACGTCCGGCGACACCGGATCTGCGGCGATCGAGGCGGTCGCGGGGCGCGAGCATATCCGCATCTTCATTCTCCATCCCGAAGGCCGCGTCAGCGACGTCCAGCGTCGACAGATGACGACGGTACTCGCTCCCAATGTGCACAATATCGCGATCGACGGCAGCTTCGACGATGCGCAGGCAATGGTGAAGCGGCTGTTCGGCGATGCCGAGGCGCAGGGTCGGATCACCCTGTCGGCGGTGAACAGCATCAACTGGGCGCGGCTGATGGCGCAGGTCGTCTATTATTTCTATGCTGCCGTTCGGCTGGGGGCGCCCGAGCGGCCGATTGCGTTCAGCGTACCGACGGGCAATTTCGGCGACGTCTTTGCGGGCTATGTCGCCTCGCGGATGGGATTGCCGGTCGCGCGGCTCGTCGTCGCCACCAACGTCAACGACATCCTTCACCGCGCGCTCTCGAGCGGCGACTATAGCGCCGGCACCGTCACCGCGACCGCGACCCCCAGCATGGACATCCAGGTCAGCAGCAATTTCGAACGGCTGCTGTTCGACCTGTCGGGCCGCGACGGCGCCGCAATTACCGGCATGATGCGCGATTTCGACGCGAACCGCGCGATGACGATCCCCGAGGATATGCTTGGCGGTGCGCGGGAGCTCTTCTCCAGCGCCCGCATCGACGGCGACGGCATGACGCTCGCACTCCGCTGGGCGCAGGAGCATGGCGGACAGATCATCGACCCGCACAGCGCGGTCGGCCTCGCCGCCGCGCGCGCGCTTCAGATCGATGCCGACATACCGGTCGTCACCCTCGCGACTGCGCATCCGGCGAAGTTCCGCGAAGCGGTCGAACGTGCGACGGGCGTGCGGCCGCCGCTCCCCGCGCGGCTCGGCAATCTGTTCGAGCGCGAGGAACGCTACACGAAGCTTCCGGGCAATTATGACGTGGTGAAGGCCCATATCCTTGCCGAGGCGGCGCGTGGCTGAGCTTCCGCCCCTGGTAGCGCTGATCGGCGAGGCTTGGGACGATTACGGGCTGATCGACAGCGGCGGCGGGCGCAAGCTCGAACGCTATGGCCGCTATCGCTTCATCCGTCCCGAACCGCAGGCGATGTGGCAGCCCGCGCTGCCAGAGAGCGAGTGGGACACCGCCGACGGAGAGTTCGTCCCGGCGTCGGACGACGATGGCGGCGGCCGCTGGTATTTTAACAAGCCGGTGCCGAAAGAGGGGTGGCCGCTCGGCTGGCGCGAGACGCGCTTTACCGCGAGTTGTACGCCGTTCCGACATCTCGGCTTCTTTCCCGATATGGCGCCGGTGTGGGACTGGCTGCGCGCGCAGGTCGCGGGCAAGCCCGACCCGGCGTTTCTCAACCTCTTTGGCTACACTGGCGTTGGAAGCCAGGCGCTCGCCGCCGCTGGTGCCAGTGTGACCCATGTCGACGCGTCGAAAAAATCGGTCGCGCAGGCGCGCGACAATGCCGCGCTCGCGGGAATGGAGGATAGACCTGTTCGCTGGATCGTCGACGACGCGGGCAAGTTTACCGCGCGCGAAGTGCGCCGCGAGCGGCGTTACGATGCGATTCTGCTCGATCCTCCCAAATTCGGGCGCGGGCCCAATAACGAACGCTGGCAACTCGAAGAGGGGCTCGCGCCGCTGCTCGCCGACTGCCGCCGGTTGCTCGACGCCGATAGCCGCGCGCTGTTCCTGACGGTCTATGCCGTCCGCATGTCGGCGCTCGCGATCGGCGAGCTGCTCGCGCAGTTGTTCGCCGATCTGCCGGGCAAGGTCGAATGCGGCGAGCTCGCGGTGCGCGAAGAGGCGCGGGGGCTTTTGCTTCCCACGGCGATTTTCGCGCGCTGGAGCCGCTAGGATTCGGACGGCGCGGGCAGCGCCAGTTCGATCCGGTTGCGGCCCTTCTCCTTGGCGCGGTACAGCGCCTCGTCGGCGGCTTTCAGCGCCGCGCGAACCTCGCCATAGCCGAAGACATCGGCGACCCCGCCCGAGAAGGTGATCTGTCCGAAGGGCTGATCGGTCTTGCGGTTGATCAGCCGCCGCTCGGACAGCCCCTCGCGGGCTTCGTCGAGCCGCTTCGCCGCTTCGCTGGGCGGCAGGCCGCGGAACAGCATCACGAATTCCTCGCCCCCATGGCGCGCGACATGGCAATGATCGTTGGAAATACGCGCGAGCGTATCGGCGATCAGCTTGATGACGCGATCGCCCGCTTCATGGCCGTGGACGTCGTTGACCTTCTTGAACTCGTCGATGTCGCAAAAGGCGACCGACAGCGGTTCGCAGGCGGCGCGCGCTTCGTCATGATGGCGTTCGAGCAGCACCTCGAAGGCGCGGCGGTTCGGAAGGCCGGTCAGATAGTCGATCTCGGCGTCGCGCTTGGCGCGTGCAAGGCTGCGGCGCAGCGCTTTCGCCTCGTCCTCGCTCTTGCGCATTTCGTCTTCGGCGTGGCGGGTGCGTTCGAGCATGACCTTTGCGATATCGGCAAGGTGCGAGACGAGTTCGCCAGTCTTCTGCACTTGCTCGAGGTCGCTGACATGCTCTTCCAGCCTCGATCCATATTCGCTCGTCGCGTTTCGAGCCGCCTTGGTATTGGTGTGAAACGTCTCGAGGTTGGACTCGAGCCGCGCGACCATCCGGTCCAGGTCGCCGCGATCGGCAACGGCGGGATCGCTTTCCATCAATTCGTCCAGCCATTGCTGGGTGATCCCCTCGGCGCTCTGCGACCGCGCCGCGATCTGGCGCGCGAGCCGGGGATTGATGCCCGAAAAGGCGCTGTGCGCGATCAGCAGGTTCGCCGAAGAAATGTCGAGATCGTGATTCAGCAGAAACGACGTCATCGCGCCGAGCAACTGCTCGCGCGCCTCGCGGACCAGGTTGCGCGATCCGGGCGGGACTCCGCTCCCCTCATAGGCCCCGCCTCGCGCGCGGAGGCCCAGCCAGCCCAGGAGCCGCCCTACCGGCTCGGTCGATGAGGTTGCATGTGTGGTCATTCGCTATTTAACGGGCGCATATGGTCCGACTTTAAATCCGCCCGCAAAATTTGCTCAGCGGTCGACGCGGCCTTCGTCGCGGCCCGGCATCGGCGCCAGGAACGGCAGGATCAGCGCCGTCAGCACCAGCCATATGCTCGACGCCAACAAGGCGCCGGGCAGCGACCAGAGGTCGGCGAGCAGGCCGAAGAGATAGGCGCCAAGCGCCATCGCACCAAAGGTCACCGCCTGATAGATCGACAGGCTGCGGCCAAGGATTGCTTCGGGCGACCGGAGCTGCATCGCGACGTTGAGTGTGGTCAGCGTCGATACCCACGCCAGACCCGCGACAAAGGTCGACGCCATCACCGCGGGCACCGACGCGACGAAAGTCATCGGCACCAGCGCGGCGGCGAAAACCAGCGCCGCCGCGCCGACTATCCGGTCGCTGCCCCAGCGACGGCGAAGTCCGCCGACCCACAGCGCGGCCATGATCGAGCCGGCGCCGAAGGTCGCGAGGCACAGGCCATAGACCGTCTCGGTGCCGTGCAAACGGTCGCGGACCAGGGCAGGCAGGAGCGCCTGAAAGGCGATCGCGGCGAGCCCGAAGGCGAAGCCGCGGATCAGGATGCGGCGTACCGGGTTCGACTGGACGCAAAAGCGAATACCGGTCGCGATCGCGGCGAGCATCGGCGTGCGCTTCGGCAACTGTACCTCGGGATGCCAGCGTAGCAGCACGACGATCAGCGCGAGATAGCTGACCGTGTTGAGCGCAAAGGCGGGCGCCGGACCGGTGAGCGAGATAAGCAGGCCGCCGAGTGCGGGCCCGACGCTCCGCGCCAGGTTGAACGCGATGCTGTTGAGCGCGATGGCTTGCGGCAGGTCCTTCGGCCCGACCTGCAGCCGCACCGAAGCCTGCCACGCGGGCCCGTTCAGCGCGGTGCCGCACCCGACCGCGAGCGTGAAGAAGAGCAGCAACAATGGCGACAGGGCACCCATCCAGGTCGTCACGGTCAACGCCGCGGATACGATCAACATGCCACTCTGCGCCGCGAGCATGACCCGCCGGCGGTCGAAATTATCTGCGATCGCTCCCGCAAACACGCCGAGCAGCAGGATCGGGATCGTGGCACCGGCCTGTACCAGCGCGATCAACTGGTGCGACGTCGTCAGTTCGGTCATCAGCCAGGCGGCCCCGACCGACTGGATCATCGATCCCATGTTCGACGCAAGGTTGGCGACCCAGATCGCGCGGAAAGCGGGATAGCGGAAAGGTGCGAGTGAAGATGGCGGGGAAGAGGACTCGGACGCGCTCACAAATCAAGCGCGTAGCTTTTGAAGCGATGAGTCGCAATCGCGGGGCGCACGCTTTGTCGGATTATCGGCTAGGCCAGGGACCCAAGTCGATTTTGAGGTGGGAGAGCCGGTGTTGTTTCGTTCACCCTCTTCACGCCGGCTTCGCCAGGATCGAACGAACCGGTTGCATCTACCTCTTGCCCGCGTCGAGCGCATAGCCCGCCGACCGCACCGTGCGGATGATGTCCGCCGTCCCCGGCAGGTTGATCGCCTTGCGAAGCCGCCGGATATGGACGTCGACCGTGCGCAGCTCGATGTCGCTGTCCTGCCCCCACACGCTGTCGAGCAATTGCCCGCGCGAGAAGACGCGGCCCGGATGTTCCATGAAATGGCGCAGCAGGCGGAATTCGGTCGGTCCCATCGCGACGATCTGGCCGTTGCGGACGACCTTGTGCGCAACCGAGTCGAGCTCGATGTCGGCATAGGCGAGCAGTTCGCCGGCGAGGGCGGGGCGCAGGCGGCGGAGTACGGCCGAGACGCGCGCGACCAGTTCGCGCGGGCTGAACGGCTTGGTCACATAATCGTCGGCGCCGGTTTCAAGGCCGCGGATGCGATCCTCCTCCTCGCCGCGCGCGGTGAGCATGATGATCGGAACGTTCGCCGACTTGGGGTTGCGGCGAAGGCGCCGGCAGACCTCGATGCCGGGCAGGCTCTCGATCATCCAGTCGAGCAGGACGATGTCGGGTACGCGTTCCTCGACGAGGATCAGCGCCTGTTCGCCGTCGGGGGTCTGGCGGACCGAAAAGCCTTCGCGCGCGAAGTGCCAGACGATCAGCTCGGCGATCGCCTCGTCATCCTCGATCAGCAGCAGGTCGGGCTGCGGCATCAGCCTTGCTCCCCGTCTGTCGCCGCGTTGTCCGCGATCGCCCGGCTTTCGGGGGTCTCGCCGCGCTCGCGCTCCTCCATCCGCTCGCCAGTGACGACATAATAGACCATCTCGGCGATGTTGGTCGCATGGTCGCCCATGCGCTCGAGGTTCTTGGCAACGAACAGCAGGTGCGCGCTCTCGGTGATGTGCTTGGGATTTTCCATCATGAAGGTCACGAGGGTGCGGAAGATGCTGTTGTAGAAATCGTCGACATTCTTGTCGCGGACGGTGACCCGCACCGCGAGGTCTGCGTCGCGCGCCGCGAAGCTGTCGAGCGCATCGTGGATCAGTTCGGCGACCCCCGACGACATCGACATCAGCAACGGGATCGCCTCGATCGAGCGCGTCTGGTCCATCAGGGCGACGCGCTTGGCGATATTCTTCGCGTAGTCGCCGATCCGCTCGACGACCGAGACGATTTTCAGTGCCGCGATCATTTCGCGCAGATCGTCGGCCATGGGAGCGCGAAGGGCGATGGTCTGGACGGTGAGCTGTTCGACTTCGGCTTCGAGCGCGTCGATCTTCTTGTCGTCGCGCACCACTTGTGCCGCGAGATCGAGGTCGCCCTTGTTGAGCGCGCTCATCGCCTGAAGCAGCGCCTGTTCGGCGCGCCCGCCCATCTCGCTGATCAACCCGCGCAGGCGGTTGAGATCCTCGTCGAAGGCCTTGACCGTATGATCGTTCGTTAATGCCATCACTCTTGTCCTTTCGGCTACGGATCAGCCGTAGCGGCCGGTGATATAATCCTTGGTGCGTTCCTGCTTCGGGTTCGTGAAGATGTCTGTCGTCTTCCCGTACTCGACCAGCGTCCCGAGGTGGAAGAAGGCGGTGCGCTGCGATACGCGGGCCGCCTGCTGCATGTTGTGCGTGACGATCACGATCGCATATTTGCCGCGCAGTTCGTGGATCAGCTCCTCGATCTTCGCGGTCGCGATCGGGTCGAGCGCCGAGCAGGGTTCGTCCATCAGGATGACTTCGGGGTCGACCGCGATCGCGCGCGCGATGCACAGGCGCTGCTGCTGGCCTCCCGACAGCGCGGTGCCGCTTTCATTGAGGCGATCCTTGACCTCGTCCCACAGGCCGGCGCGCACCAGCGCGCGCTCGACGATGACGTCGAGCTCGGCCTTGCCCGGGGCAAGCCCGTGGATGCGCGGGCCATAGCCGACATTGTCATAGATCGACTTGGGGAAGGGGTTGGGTTTCTGGAACACCATCCCCACCCGCGCGCGGAGCTGCACGACGTCCATCGACGGCGCGTAGATGTCCTCGCCGTCGAGCAGGATCGTGCCCGTGACCCGCGCGCTCGCGACGGTGTCGTTCATGCGGTTCAGCGAGCGCAGGAAGGTCGATTTTCCGCAGCCCGACGGGCCGATGAAGGCGGTGACCAGATCGGTGCCGACGTCGATCGACACATCCTTGATCGCCTGCTTCTCGCCATAGAAGACGTTGACGCCCTCCGCCTTCATTTTGGGATCGACAATCGTGAGGTCTTCTTGGGTCATGATCACCAGCGTTTTTCGAATTTGTTCCGGAGATAGATGGCGAGCGCGTTCATCGACAGCAGCACGACGAGCAGCACGATGATCGCCGCCGAGGTCTTCTCGACGAAGCCGCGGTCGACCTCGTCGGACCAGAGGAATATCTGCATCGGCAGCACGGTCGAGGGCGAGCAGACGCCGCTTGGCACGTCGCCGATGAAGGCGCGCATGCCGATCAGCAGCAGTGGCGCGGTCTCGCCCAGCGCGCGCGCCATGCCGATGATCGTGCCGGTCAATATGCCGGGCAGCGCAAGCGGCAGGACATGGTGGAACACCACCTGCACCGGGCTCGCGCCGACGCCCAGCGCCGCGTCGCGGATCGACGGCGGCACCGCCTTGATCGCGTTGCGGCTGGCGATGACGATGACGGGCATCGTCATCAGCGCGAGCGTCAGCCCGCCGACGAGCGGGCTCGCCTGGCAGAGACCGAACCAGTTGATGAACACCGCGAGCGCGAGCAGACCGAAGATGATCGAGGGCACCGCCGCGAGGTTGTTGATCGACACCTCGATCAGGTCGGTCCAGCGGTTCTTCGGCGCATATTCTTCCAGATAGAGCGCCGCGAGCACGCCGGTCGGGAAGGCGATCAGGAAGGCGATGAAGATCGTCAGCACCGACCCCTTGAGCGCCCCCCAGATGCCCGCGACCGCGGGATCGGTGGCGTCGGCGCCCCGGAAGAAGGACCAGTGGAGCCCGGTCGACAGCTTGCCCGCTTTCTCCAGCGCGTCGACCTTCGCCCCCAGCGCGCCCTTCGCGCCTTCCTTGGCGGCGATGTCGACCTCGGACGACGCGGGGAGGTGGAAGACGGTCCTGGTCTTGAGCAAAGCCGGATCGGCCTTGATCGCGGTGCGGACTTCCTTCCACGCATTCTCGCTGATCAGCTTCGCCCCGTCGGCGCCCAGCGCTTCCTCGGCGGCGAAGGCGACGATGTCCGAAAGCCCCGCGTTCGCGATCGCCTGATCGGCGTCGGGATCCGAGAGGCGCGACGCATCGACCGTCAGCGGGTTCGCCGCAAAGTCGATCGGCACCGCCACGTCGGTATAGGTGAAACCGCGGAGGCCATTGCCGATCATCACGAACAGCAGAAAGGCGAGGAAAAAGCCCGAAAGCAGCACCGCGCCCAGCCCGAGCAGCCTGAAGCGGCGCTCGGCGCCATAGCGGCCCGCGATGCGCTTCTGCATCGCGGCGCCTTTCCAGTCGGTCGGGGCCGTGGAACGAGAGGACGCGTCTCTATTCATAAGCTTCGCGATACTTTTTGACGATGCGCAGCGCGACGATGTTGAGCAGCAGGGTCACGACGAACAGGACAAGGCCGAGCGCGAACGCCGCAAGCGTCTTGGCGCTGTCGAACTCCTGGTCGCCGGTCAGCAGCTTGACGATCTGCGCGGTCACCGTGGTGACGCTGGCGAAGGGGTTGGCGGTGAGGTTGGCGGAAAGGCCCGCCGCCATCACCACGATCATCGTCTCGCCGATCGCGCGGCTGACGGCGAGCAGGATGCCGCCCATCACGCCGGGCAGCGCGGCGGGTATCAGCACCTGGCGGATCGTCTCGTTCGGCGTCGCGCCGAGTGCGAGCGATCCGTCGCGCATCGCCTGCGGCACCGCGTTGATGCTGTCGTCGGCCATCGACGAGACGAAGGGGATGATCATCACCCCCATCACGATCCCCGCGGCGAGCGCGCTTTCGGTCGAGGCGTTGGGGATGCCCAGCATCGCCGCGAACTCGCGCAGCGCCGGCGCCACGGTCAGCGCGGCGAAATAGCCATAGACGACCGTCGGCACCCCCGCGAGAATCTCGAGCAGCGGCTTCACCCATTTGCGCACGCGCGGCGCGGCGTACTGCGTCAGATACACCGCGGTCATCATCCCGATCGGGATCGCGACGATCATCGCGATGATCGCGCCGATCAGCACCGTGCCCCAGAATAGCGGGATGCCGCCGAAGGTGCCGGGCTGCGGCGCGCCGCTCTGCGGGTTCCAATATGTGCCGAAGAGCAGCTCGGTCGCGGGGACGAGGCGAAAGAAGCGGATCGATTCGAACAGCAGCGACATCACGATGCCGAAGGTCGTCAGGATCGCGACGAGCGAGGCGAGCAGAAGGATCGCCATGACGATCTTCTCGACCCGCGTCCGCGCGCGGAAATCGGGGCGGATGCGCGTGAAGGCGTAAAGGCCGCCGGCCAGCGCCAGCGCCAGCATCGCGGCGATCCCGACCCACGCATGGAATTGCGTCGCCTGCCTGTACGGCTGGACCAGCGGCGCCGCGGCGGGCAGGCGCACGGCGGTCTGTACCCCCTGCGCGACGTTGCGCGCATCGGACAGGATCGCCCCGCGCTCGAAGCCGAAGGCGGGCAGCGATTGCGCCGCGTCGCTCGCGAGCACCGAGTTGGTGATCAGCGCCGGCGACACGCTCGACCAGATGGCGAGGAAGACCGCGGCGGGCGCGAACAGCCACAGCGCGACATACCAGCCATGATATTGCGGGCGCGAATGCAGCTTCGTCCCGCTCCTCGCGGCAAGCAGCGACGAGCGCGCACGGCCGGCAAGCCAGCCGATCAGCGCGAGACCCGCGATCAGCAGCAACAGGGCGGCGGCGTTGAAGGTCACGTGTTTCTCATCAAACCGTTCCCGTCATTGCGAGGAGCGTAGCGACGAAGCAATCTCCAGCTATCGCAATGCTGGACGCCTGCTGGAGATTGCTTCGCTTCGCTCGCAATGACGATCCGTAGAAAAATCGGTGGCCGGGCAGGGGATGTGGCCCATGCCCCGGCCACCAGCGGGGGAGTTATTTCAATTCCGACCCGTCGAGCGGGGTCATGCCCTTCGCCGCGGCGGCGGCCTTCGCCGACACGTCGGGGGGCGAGATGACCAGACCCTTGGCGGCCAGATAGCCGTCCTTCGCCGCGCCCTTCAGGAACTCGGCGACATATTCGGCGAGCCCCGGAACGACGCCGACATGCGCCTTCTTCACATAGATGAACAGCGGCCGCGACCCCGGATAGCTGCCGCCCGCGATCGTGTCATAGGTCGGGCTGACGCCCTGCACCGGCACCGCCTTGATCTTGTCCTTGTTCGCATCGAGGTAAGAAAAGCCGAAGATACCCAGGCTGTCGGGGTTCTTGTCGAGCTTCGAGATGATGAGGTTATCATTCTCGCCCTGCTCGACATAGAAGGGCGCGCCGCGCAGGCCGGTGCACACCGCCTCATGCTTGTCCTTGTCGCTGTCCTTCAGCGCCTTCATCTCAGCATTGGCGTCGCAGCCCTTGCCGAGGATCAGCTCCTTGAACGCATCATAGGTGCCGCTCGTCGACGGCGGGCCGAAGACCGAGATGCCGACCGCGGGCAGCGCCGGGTTGACGTCCTTCCACGTCTTCGCGGTGTTCGGCTTGCCATAGGGGTTCGCCGCGAGCGCCTTATAGACATCTTCCTCGGTCAGCTTGAAGCCGGGGCCGCGCTGCGCTTCGCCCAGCGCGATGCCGTCGATGCCGACCTGGATTTCGACGATGTCCTTGACGCCATTCTTGGCGCAGGTGTCGAACTCCTTCTTCTTGATCCGGCGCGAGGCGTTCGCGATGTCGGGCGTGTCGCCACCGACACCCTGGCAGAAACGCTCGAAGCCGCCGCCGGTGCCGGTGCTGTCGATCTTCGGCACCTTGTTGCCCGTCGCCTCGGCGAACTTCTCGCCGACCGCGGTGGCAAAGGGATAGACGGTCGACGATCCGACCGCGCTGATATAATCGCGCGCGCCGCCGCCCGAGGAGGCCTGATCCTGACAAGCGGAAAGCGCCAGCGCGCACGTCGCCGCACCAGCGATAAGACCGAATTTCTGCAGCATGCTATGATCCTGTCGGGGGTCGTTACCGAACCAAGCCGCCACCCCCGCGACGACTCGCTGAGCCGCCAATGGGGGAGTTGTGTGACGTGTATGTGACAGGGAGTGTCATGGAAGTGTCATGCAGGAAAGGTGGTATTCGGCTTTGAGGGCATTGAAACTAGCGCCAAGCCTGATAGGACTTTACCATCTGCGGCTTTAGTTTTGAGAGTTTAGATGACCAATCGCTCCCACACCCTAAAATCATTAGAGATCTTGGGATTCCGCGGGCAGCGACGAAAGATAAAGTTGAACTTTGATCGCCACGCCAATTTTATTATTGGCCGTAATGGCACAGGAAAAACAACTCTAATAAACCTTCTAAATGCCGCCATATCTCTTGATATAAATATCTTAAGAAAGATTGATTTCGATCAACTAGAGATAAAATTTAAACTTGATGGAAGCAACGTCACTCCATCAATGACTTTAAAGAAATTGAACGGAAAGAATGAGCGATCGATAGTATATTCTTTCAAGTCTGCGCATAGAGGATCTTCAAGGGAGTACGTTGCATTTCGCGTTGCTCCTCGAAAAATGAGACTGTCTCACTCTGGGGCCGGAGCTTTTACGCACTATGCGACCATGGAGGATCCTGCGGACAAAAAAGCAATATTTGAGGAAATCTCAAAGCTTATAAAGGTAACTTGGCTTTCCCTTAGGAGAAGAAGGGAGGATGCAGTTGATATAGAAGACGAATTCGACGATGGATCGTACCAAAATTCTGTTTCTGATGTTGATCAGAGGCTTGAATTCGTCTTCAATCAGATGGCAGGTTACTTTAGCCGACTTGATCGGGTGGCCGCAGAGGAGAATGTCCAGTTTCAGAAGCAGTGGTTTATAGCTTTGCTAACGCCAATGCTATCTAATCATCACCTTCATATACATGAAATTGATTCTGACACAGAGAAAAAGAACATCGAGCAGATATTTCGTAGTTTCGGTGTCCCTCAGTCAGAGGTGAATGAGAAATTAATTTCTCACTTCAAAAAGGTCGATGAATTTAAGAATAGATCAAGTGATCAGCCTTACAGGGGATTTGAAGAAATATCGACGCTAGTAAACGCAATTAGACTACATAATCTTGTAGATAAATGGCAAAATCTTCAGAAAAAGATTAAAGAAATATACAGGCCAAAGGAGCTTTTTAAAGAGAAATCATCTTCTATGCTCTATAGTAAGAGTGTGGAGGTCAACAGCTCCAACTCTCCTTATATCAGCCATCGATCTGGCACTACGATCCCAGTCTCAGAGCTGTCTTCTGGCGAAAAGCAACTTCTCATCTTTCTTAGTGAGACGATCTTGCAAGAGGGTGCGCGCCACATTTTCCTTGCGGACGAGCCTGAGCTATCTCTCCATGTGGAATGGCAGGAACAGTTGGTTCCCTCGCTACTCGAAGTAAACCCCAATGCTCAGGTTGTGTTTGCAACTCACTCGCCTGATATTGTCGGATATTTTCAAAAGAGCGTCGTTAAGATGGAGAATCTGATCGATGACATTTGAAAGGTCGGCGTCCGGTCAGGGAAATAGAGCGCTATTTCATGATAAAGATATTGTTTGTTATGTTGAGGGAGGGGACGGAGGCGAATCCGGTATAGATGTTTTATTTTGGAGTTCTATTTTTGACTCTGTGTACCCGAATGTGAGAATTCATTTCGTTTGCAAGGGTGGTAAGCCGGTCCTGCAGGCTTTGGCAGATAGAATTGTCAGAGATAATATCGAAAATACTATCGTCGCAATGGATAGTGATTACTGCAGACTTTTGGATGGAAATTATATTGATGACAGGAGGGTTTTCTATACATTTGGATATAGTTTGGAAAATGACCTATATTCTAGCGAATATCACGTGGATTTATACAGTAGAATTGCAATGCGGGCAAACGTCGGAGCGGATCGATCTGCATTGCTGCAAGGACTGTGGGCAGAATTCTTACGGACGATAAAATGGCCTGTTTTTGGAGATTTTTATGCCTTGGTAGCAGGCGGGTCGGCATTTGATCGGGAGAGACCTGGAAGGTATATTCGACGGTGCCCCGCTAACGGGCCAAAGTTTTCTTCTGATACTTTTATAGTCGATTTGAAGCGTGTTGCTAACGACCGAAGAGCCGCTCCAAGAAGGGCGGTGGTTGGTATTCCTACTAGTACGGAACGATACGTGGTAGGAAAGCTCATGGAACTTGCAGTTCGATATCTCTTTTCTCGGGTTCTTGACGAATTTCAGGAGGGGCGCGATTTGAGATTAGCAGAAATGCGTCATATTGCTGTTTCGACGCTCAGCAGATTCGTGGCGATAAACTCTCCTACTGGTCCGGCAGCATTTCACCGATTGCAGCTTGAGCGCATTCGCGGCGTCTCGGCGTTTCAATGATCCTCATCACCGGCCACGTCATCCTCACCTCCGAGCATCGCGAGCGCATGGTCGCGCTCGGCGCCGAACATAGCGCGCGGTCGCGGGCCGAGCCGGGGTGTCTGGCGCATAATTGCCATGTCGATGTCGAAAACCCCGACCGGCTGATGTTCGTCGAGGAGTGGGAGAGCATCGACGCGGTGCGCGCCCATTTCGCGGTCCCTGCGTCCGCCGCCTTCGTCGCCGAAATGCGCGCGCTCTCGCCCGCGCCGCCGGCGATCCGCATCCATGCCGCCGACGATATCACCGCAAAGCTGATGGGGTAGAGGGGCTTGCCCTCATTTCGTCATACCGGGCTTGACCCGGTATCCACCTTTCTCTTCAAGGCGATGGACCCCGGATCAGGTCTGGGGTGACGATGAAGGCGCGGGGTGGGCGCTATACGCGGGGGTATATGAGCGGGTTCGAATTCATCTTTTCGCTGTTCGGGCTGATCCTCGGACTTGCGCTTGCCGAGGGGCTGGGCGGATTGAGCCGGGCGCTCAAGGCGAGCCACCGTGTGCGGATCGGCTGGCCGACCGCGCTGCTCGGCCTGTTCGTGTCGTGCGACGTCGTGACCTTCTGGATGTACGGCTGGAGCTTGCGCGAGCTGTTGCCGCTGAGCTGGCCGGTGCTGTTCGGCGGCTTCGTCGTCACCGCCATCTATTTCGTCGCGGCGAGCCTCGTCTTTCCCGACGATGCCGAGGCATGGCACGACCTCGACGCCCATTTCGACAAGCAGCGGCGCATGGTGATCGGCGGCGTGTTCCTCGCCAACGTCGTGCTGATCGCCACGGTGGCCTGCTATGCGAAATGGCCCTCGCTCAGCCCGCGCAACATCGTGACGACCTGGTCCTTCTTCCCCGTCGCGCTGCTCGCGATCGCGGCGAAGGATCGCCGCATCGTCTGCGCGTGCCTGATCTGGCTGATCGCGCTTTATCCATTGTCGGCGGTGTGGCAGTAATTGCTCCCCTCCCGCTTGCGGGAGGGGCAGCGAGACTTGCGAGCTTGCTCGCTAGTCGCAGCGGGGTGGGCATATGCGAGCGCAAAGCTCGCTTCGCTCGCACCCACCCCTAACCCCTCCCGCAGGCGGGAGGGAGACCGGTCACTTCCCCAGCAACGGCTTCAGATACTGCCCGGTAAAGCTGCGCGGTTCCTTCACCACCTGTTCGGGGGTGCCCGCCGCGACGATCTCGCCGCCCTTGACCCCGCCCTCGGGGCCCAGGTCGACGATCCAGTCGGCGGTCTTGATGACGTCGAGATTATGCTCGATCACCACGACGCTGTTGCCCTGGTCGACCAGCGCCTGCAGCACCTCGAGCAGCTTGCGGACATCCTCGAAATGCAGGCCGGTCGTTGGCTCGTCGAGGATGTAGAGCGTCTGCCCGGTCGAGCGGCGCGATAGCTCCTTGGCGAGCTTCACCCGCTGCGCCTCGCCCCCCGACAGCGTCGTCGCCTGCTGCCCGACCTTGATATAGCCGAGGCCGACGCGCACGAGCATCGCCATCTTGTCGCGGATCGCGGGCACCGCCTTGAAGAATTCGGCGGCATCCTCGACCGTCATGTCGAGCACGTCGGCGATGCTCATCCCCTTGAACTTCACCTCCAGCGTTTCGCGGTTGTAGCGTTTGCCGTGGCACGTCTCGCACGTCACATAGACGTCGGGCAGGAAGTGCATCTCGATCTTGATGAGGCCGTCGCCGGTGCAGGTTTCGCAGCGCCCGCCCTTGACGTTGAAGCTGAAACGGCCGGGCTTGTAACCGCGCGCCTGCGCCTCGGGCAGCCCCGCGAACCAGTCGCGAATGACGGTGAAGGCGCCGGTGTAGGTGGCGGGGTTGCTGCGCGGGGTGCGGCCGATCGGCGACTGGTCGATGTCGATCACCTTGTCGCAATGTTCCAGCCCCGTCAGCGCCTCGTGCGGCCCCGCGACCAGCCGCGCGCCGTTCAGCGTCCGCGCCGCGCTGGCATAAAGGGTGTCGATGACAAGGCTCGACTTGCCCGACCCCGACAGGCCGGTGACGCAGGTGAAGGTGCCGAGCGGGATCGTCGCGGTGACATTCTGCAGGTTATTCGCGCGCGCGCCCTTCAGCACCAGGTCGAAGCCGTTGCCGGGGCGGCGGTGCGCCGGCACCTCGATCTTCTTCGCGCCGGTCAGATACGCCGCGGTCAGGCTCTTCTTGTTCGCGAGCACCTGTTTCAGCGTCCCTTCGGCGACGATCTCGCCGCCGTGGACACCCGCGCCGGGGCCCATGTCGACGACATAGTCGGCGTGGCGGATCGCATCCTCGTCATGTTCGACGACGATCACCGTGTTGCCGAGGTCGCGGAGCCGCTTCAGCGTCGCGAGCAGCCGGTCGTTGTCGCGCTGGTGCAGCCCGATGCTCGGTTCGTCGAGGACGTAGAGCACGCCGCTGAGTCCGCTGCCGATCTGCGAGGCGAGGCGGATACGCTGGCTTTCCCCGCCGCTGAGCGTGCCGCTGGTGCGGTTGAGGTTGAGATAGTCGAGCCCGACATTGTTGAGGAAGCCGAGCCGCTCGTTGATCTCCTTCAAAATCGCCTTGGCGATCTGGCGCTGCTGGTCGTTCAGCTTCTCCTCGAGCGTGCTGAACCACGCCAGCGCGTCGGCGACCGAGCGCTGTGCCGACATGCTGATATTCTCGCCCGCGATCTTCACCGCCAGCGGCTCGGGACGCAGGCGTGCGCCGTGGCACGTCTCGCACGGCTGCGCGGTCTGGTACTTTCCCAGCTCCTCGCGCATCCATGCGCTTTCGGTCTGCAACATCCGCCGGTTGAGGTTGCCGATGACGCCCTCGAACGCCTTGTGCGTCGTGTAGGTGCGCTTGCCGTCCTTGAAGGTCAGCTCGACGGGCATTCCCCCGGTGCCGTGCAGGATGATCTGCTGCACCGCGCCGGGCAGATCCTGCCACGGCGTGTCGAGGCTGAAATCATAGGCTTTGCCCAGGCTTTCGAGCACCTGCATATAATAGGGCGACGGCGGATTCGATTTTGCCCAGGGAACGACCGCGCCCTTTTTCAGGCTCAGCGCATGGTTCGGGACGACGAGTTCGGGGTCGAACTCGAGCCGTTCGCCCAGCCCGTCGCACGCGGGGCAGGCGCCCTGTGGCGCGTTGAAGCTGAACAGCCGCGGCTCGATCTCGGCGATCGTGAAGCCCGAGACGGGGCAGGAGAATTTCTCACTGAAAATCAATCTGTTGTCGGGTATTCCGGCGCCCTTCATCGCGCCGCCGACCTCCCCCTCGCGTCCCGGAACTTTCCCCTCGGCCATGTCGACATACGCGACACCTTCGGCAAGTTTCAGCGCCGTCTCGAAACTGTCGGCGAGCCGCGTCTCGATCCCCTCGCGCACGACGATGCGGTCGACCACGACCTCGATGTCGTGCTTGTACTTCTTGTCGAGCGCCGGGGCATCCTCGATCGCGTAGAATTCGCCGTCGATGCGGACGCGGGTGAAGCCCTCCTTCTGCCACTGCGCGAGTTCCTTGCGATACTCGCCCTTGCGGCCGCGCACGACGGGCGCGAGCAGATAGGCGCGCGTGCCCTCGGGCAATTCCATCACGCGGTCGACCATCTGGCTCACGGTCTGCGCCGAAATCGGCTCGCCGGTCGCGGGCGAATAGGGAATGCCGACGCGCGCCCAGAGGAGGCGCATATAGTCGTATATCTCCGTCACGGTCGCGACGGTCGAACGCGGGTTGCGGCTCGTCGTCTTCTGTTCGATGCTGATCGCCCGCGACAGCCCGTCGATATGCTCGACATCGGGCTTCTGCATCATTTCGAGAAACTGGCGTGCGTAGGCCGACAGGCTCTCGACATAGCGCCGCTGCCCCTCGGCATAGATGGTGTCGAAGGCGAGCGACGATTTGCCGCTCCCTGAAAGGCCGGTGATGACGATCAGCGCGTCGCGCGGCAGGTCGACGTCGACGCCCTTCAGATTATGCTCGCGCGCGCCGCGCACCGAAATGTGGCTGAGACTCATGGGAGGGGTATGTTCCAGATTTGTTCTAAAGGTGCAAGGGGCGGCATCGCGCGGCCTAGTCCCTAGATAGGGTGCGGGAGTTCCACCCGCAACGGCGCGTCTTTCCACCAACATCCCAAAGGTTTCGACCAATGTCCGGCGGCTCGCTTGACCGTCGATAGCCGCAGGCGGACAAGATCGACCATGTCCGCCGTCCCGCCGGGACGGCGCGCGATACCGAGGAGACTGGGGCATGAAGACGTTTTTTGGGGGGGCGGCCAGCCTCGCGATAGCAGCCGTATTGGCTGCCACGCCGGCGATGGCAGGGTCGGCGGGGCAGGATGCGACGTTTGCTGCTCAGGCGGACAGCAGCGGTGCGGGCGAAGGGTCGCTGAAGCCGTTGGCATTCGGAACCTGGGGCGTCGACCTCGGCGCGCGCGACACGTCGGTGAAGCCCGGTGACGATTTCGACAAATATGCGAACGGCGGCTGGTTCGCGCGAACCGAGATTCCGGCCGACCAGGCGTCGGCCGGCGTCGCTTACGATGTCTATAACCTGCCCCAACGCCAACGCGGGCCCCTCGTCCCCCACGCGCC
>JAEWIL010000022.1 GCA_023387085.1 Pseudomonadota bacterium
GGCCATCGGCGATCGGGCTCTGGGCATAACCGTCCTCGAACCGCGCATAGCCCTCGACCCCCCACCAGAAGGCTCCGGTCAGGACGAGCATACCCGCGAGGGCCCAATATTGCCAGAAACGGCTGGGAGGCCAGGCGGGGCCCGGCATTTTACCTCTTCTTGCCGAAGTCCACGGTCACGACGTTCGAGCCGTCCTCGCTCGTGACGTCGGGGCGGTCGTTGTCGGCGTCGTCATGCGGATCGGGCGCGTCGGTATCTTCGTCGCTCACCTGGAACTGCAGGCCGAAATCGACCGACGGATCGTGGAACGCGGTGATCGCCGCATAGGGGATGGTCAGGACCGAAGGCGTCTGGTTGAACGAGAGGCCGACGCTGAAGCGATCCTCCGCCACCGTCAGATCCCAGAAGCGGTTCTGGAGCACGATCGTCATCTCGTCGGGAAATTTGGCAACGAGGTGCGCGGGAATATCGACGCCGGGCGCCTGCGTCTTGAACGTGATATAGAAATGATGCTCGCCCGGCAGGCTGTCATAGCCCTCGATCTGGCTGAGCACGCGCCCGACGACGGCGCGCAGCGCGTCCTGCACGATTTCGTCATAGGGAATCAGGCTGTCGCGGACATCGTCGGTCATGGGGCAGGGGGATGAACGGGCGGCGCGCGCCGGTCAAGGGGGAGAGCGGCCTTGCAACGCGAAAAGTCGCTGCTATGGGGCATCGCATGCGTACCGCCACTGTCCAGCGCACGACCAAGGAAACGGATATCGCGATCACCGTCAATCTCGACGGGACGGGCGATTATTCGGTGTCCACCGGCATCGGTTTCCTCGATCATATGGTCGAGCAACTGTCGCGCCATTCGCTGATCGACATCGCGATGCAGGTAAAGGGCGACCTCCACATCGACCAGCACCACACGGTCGAGGATAGCGCGCTCGCGCTCGGCGAAGCGGTGGCAAAGGCGCTCGGCGACAAACGCGGTATCGCGCGCTATGGCGAAGCGCATGCGCCGATGGACGAGACGCTGACGCGCTGCGTGCTCGACATTTCGGGGCGCCCGCACTGCGTCTATAAATCCGGCTTCTCGCAGCCGCGGCTCGGCGAGATGGACACCGAGATGTTCCCGCACTGGTTCATGAGCTTCGCGCAGACGGCGGGAATCACGCTGCACATCGAGTTGCTGTACGGCGAGAACAACCATCACATCGCCGAAAGCATGTACAAGGCGCTCGCGCGCGCTCTGCGGCAGGCGGTGGAGATCGACCCGCGCAAGGGCGATGCGATCCCCAGCACGAAGGGGGTCCTCTAGGACCGTCCGATGAGCGCCATCGCCCTGATCGACTATGGCGCGGGCAATCTTCGCTCGGTGCACAATGCGCTCGTCGCGGCGGGCGCGGACAATGTCGCCGTCACCGCCGATCCCGATGTCGTGGCGAAGGCCGATCGGATCGTTTTGCCCGGCGTTGGCGCGTTCGCCGCCTGCATGAATGGCCTGTCGGCCATCGACGGGCTGATCGGTGCGATGGAACGGCGCGTGCGAAACGAAGGCGCGCCGTTTCTCGGCATCTGCGTCGGCATGCAATTGCTCGCCGATGCGGGCGAGGAGCATGGCACGCACAAGGGACTTGGCTGGATCGCCGGCACGGTGCGGGCGTTCGATCCGCAACCCGGCCTGCGCATCCCGCACATGGGTTGGAACGATGTGGTGCCGACCTCCGCGCATCCGGTGATCGCCGCGGGCGAGGCTTATTATCTCCACGGCTATCATTTCGCCGACGCGCTCGACGTCGCCGCGACCAGCAGCCACGGCGCGACCTTCACCGCCGCGGTGGCGAAGGGCAATATCGTCGGCGTCCAATATCATCCCGAAAAAAGCCAGGCTTATGGCCTCGCGACGCTCGAAAGGTTCCTGAAGTGGCGGCCCTGACCATTTTTCCTGCCATAGACCTCAAGGGCGGGCAGGTGGTACGGCTGGCCGAGGGCGATATGGCGCGCGCGACCGTCTATGGCGACGATCCGGCGGCGCAGGCGCGTCTTTTCGCCGATGCGGGGGCATCGCACCTGCATGTCGTCGATCTCGACGGTGCCTTCGCGGGCGCGAGCGTCAACGGCACGGCGGTCGAGAGCATCGTTGCTGCCTTTCCGGGCAAGGTGCAGGTCGGCGGCGGCATCCGCGACCGCGCCGGCGTCGACCGCTGGCTGGCGCTCGGAGTCAGCCGCGTAATCATTGGCACCGCCGCGCTGAAGGACCCCGAATTCGTCAAGTCCGCGGCGCGCGACCTCCCCGGCCGGATCGTCGTGGGGGTCGATGCCCGCGACGGCATGGTCGCGACCGAGGGCTGGGCCGATGTCTCCGATGTGCGCGTCGAGGATCTCGCGCGGCGTTTCGAGGATGCCGGGGTGGCCGCGCTGCTGTTCACCGACGTGGGCCGCGACGGCCTGCTCAAGGGCTGCAATGTCGAGGCGACCGTAGCGCTCGCGCAAGCGGTTGCGATCCCGGTGATCGCGAGCGGCGGCGTGGCGGACATCAACGACATCCACGCGCTCCGTCCGCATGTCGCGAACGGTATCGAAGGCGTCATCACCGGCCGCGCCCTTTATGACGGCCGGCTCGACCTCGCCAAGGCGATTGCGGCAGGGGCGGCATGACCGTCCGCGTCCGCGTCATTCCCTGCCTCGACGTCGCCGACGGGCGCGTCGTAAAAGGCGTCAATTTCGTGGACCTGCGCGATGCGGGCGACCCGGTCGAGGCGGCGCGCGCCTATGATGCGGCCGGGGCGGACGAGCTGTGCTTCCTCGATATTTCGGCGAGTCATGAAGGGCGGGGAACTTTGCTCGACATGGTCGCGCGCACCGCCGAGGTCTGCTTCATGCCGCTGACCGTCGGCGGCGGGGTGCGGAGCGCCGACGATGCCCGGGCGCTGCTCCTCGCCGGTGCCGACAAGGTCGCGGTGAACAGTGCCGCCGTCGTTCGGCCCGAACTCGTCGCCGACATCGCCGATCGTTTCGGCAGCCAGTGCGCGGTGGGCAGCATCGATGCGCGCCGGGTGGAAGGCGGCCGCTGGGAAATCTTCACCCACGGCGGGCGGAAGCCGACGGGCATCGATGCGCTGGAACATGCGGCACGATTGGCCGACCTCGGCGCCGGTGAATTGCTCGTGACCAGCATGGACCGCGACGGCACCAAGGACGGATACGACCTCGCGCTCGTCCGCGCGATCGCCGATGCCGTCAGCGTGCCGGTCATTGCGTCGGGGGGCGTCGGCCATCTCGATCATCTGGTCGCCGGCGTGGTCGAGGGCGGCGCGAGCGCGGTCCTCGCCGCAAGCATCTTTCATTTCGGCGAGGCAACGATCGCCGAAGCGCACGCGCGGCTCGCCGCCGCCGGATTGCCGGTCAGGGCGCACTAGCTTCTGTGTCGCCGGAATGACGAGGTTGGGGGTAGTCATGCACGGGCGGGGCTGCAATAGAAGCCCATGACCTCGAAACTCCGCCTCGCCGACCGCACCAACGATATCTTCCCGATCCTCGGCTTCGTTGCCGCGCTGGCGAGCTTCGCGATGCCGCTCAATCCATGGATGGTCACGATCATCCTGATGGGCGCGGTCGTCGCGGCGGTCCACCATGCCGAGGTCATCGCGCACCGCGTCGGAGAACCCTTCGGTACGCTGATCCTCGCGCTCGCGGTCACGGTGATCGAGGTCGGGCTGATCCTGACGCTGATGCAGGCCGAACCGGAAAAGGCGCAGACGCTCGCACGCGATACGGTGTTCGCGGCGGTGATGGTGATCCTCAACCTGTTGATGGGCCTATGCCTGCTCAGTGGCGCGATCCGCCATCATGAACAGCGTTTCCAGCGTACCGGCATCGGTGCGGCGCTCGCGACATTGACCGTGCTTACCGTTGTGACGCTCGTGCTCCCCAATTTTACCTCCAGCGTCCCCGGTCCCTTCTATTCGGCGAAGCAGCTGGGTTTTGTCGCTGCGGTGTCGTTGATCCTCTACGCGACTTTCGCGCTCGTCCAGACGGTGCGCCACCGCGACTATTTCCTTCCCGACGGCGATGCCGATGGCGACGGCCAGCCCGACGCTCACGCAGCGCCGCCCAGCGTCCAGCGCACCGCCGTATCCAGCGTGCTGCTGCTCGCCAGCCTTTTCGCGGTGGTCCTGCTCGCGAAGAATCTGTCGCCGGTCATCGGCGCGCTGCTCGCCGACTGGGGCGCCCCGCCCGCGGTGCTCGGCGTACTGATCGCAGCGTTGATCCTCGCTCCGGAGGGACTGGCCGCGGTGCGCGCGGCGAAGGCCGACCGTTTGCAGACCAGCCTCAATCTTGCGCTGGGTTCGGCGCTCGCGACGATCGGTCTCACCATTCCCGCGGTCGCGATCCTGTCGATTGTCGCCGACATGCGGATCAGCCTCGGCCTCGACGCCAAATCGACGGTGCTGCTGTTCCTGTCGCTGATCGTGTCGGTGCAGACGCTCGCGAACGGGCGCACCACAGTGCTGCAGGGGGTGATCCACCTGATGCTGTTCGCGATCTATTTGTTCACGACCTTCGTGCCGTAGAGACAGCCGTTTAAAATCTCGTCATGCTGAACCTGTTTCAGCATCCATGGCCGACGCTCTCGTTCGGCGCCGCGTTCGAGTCGAGGTCAAACCATGGACCCTGAAACAAGTTCAGGGTGACAAAGCAAAAAAGGCGGTTCACGTCTTCCGGACGAACACCGTGCCCGCGCTATAGCCCGCGCCGAACGAACAGATCAGCCCGGTGTCGCCCGCCACCATATCCTCGTGATTCAGGTGAAAGGCGATGATCGACCCCGCGCTCGATGTGTTGCCATAGGTGTCCAGCACCGTCGGGCTCTCGTCGGCGCTCGCTTCATGGCCGAGCACGCGCTGCGCGATCAGTCGGTTCATGTTGGTGTTCGCCTGATGCAGCCACAGGCGGCGCATATCCGCGCCTTCGAGGCCGAGTAATTCCATCTGCTCGACAATCAGGTTCGCGACCCACGGCACGACTTCCTTGAACACCTTGCGGCCTTCCTGGACGAACAGCTTGTCGCTCTTCGGCCCGGACTGGTCGATCCCGCCATGGCCGCGGTTGAGGAAGCCGAAATTGTTGCGGATATTGTTGCTGAACTGCGTTTTCAGCTTGGTGCCGAGAATGTCCCAATGGCCCGCCGGGGCCATGGCCTTGTCTTCGACCAGAATCGCGGTCGCGACGTCGCCGAAGATGAAATGGCTGTCGCGGTCGCGCCAGTTGAGATGCCCCGAACAGATTTCGGGGTTCACGACAAGCACGCTTTTCGCGTGTCCCGCGCGGATATAGTCGGCGGCGGTCTGGATGCCGAAGGTCGCCGACGAGCAGGCGACATTCATGTCGAACCCGAAGCCGTCGATGCCCAGCGCGTCCTGGATCTCGACCGCCATCGCCGGATAGGGGCGCTGCATGTTCGACGCCGCGCACAGCACCGCGTCGACGTCGCCTGCATCGCGGTCGGCGCGGGCGAGCGCGTCTTTCGCCGCGAGTACGCCGATTTCGGCTAGGATCGAGAGTTCGTCGTTGCGGCGTTCGGCGATACGCGGCGCCATATGCTCGGGGTCGAGAATGCCCGCTTTATCGACGACGAAGCGCGATCCGATTCCGCTCGCCTTTTCGATGAATTCGACACTCGATTCAGCGAGTTCGGCGACCTCGCCCGCCGCGATCGCCGCTGCATTTTCTCTATTGTGCAGCGCAACATACTGGTTAAAACTGGCAACAAGTTCTTCGTTGGAGATGCTTTCGGCGGGGGTGAAAAGGCCGGTTGCGGAAATGACCGGCTGCGGTGCGTGCGACATGCGAGTCCTGCGTGTTCTGGTTTGAATACACGCTGATTAGGCTTCGTCGCGGCGCCGTGCAACGCCCCACAGTTCCGCTGAACGGACGCCAACCACATGGTTAACCTGCCACTAACTATTTTCATGGCAGGTTGTCTGATGCAGGCCTCCGGGGGGATGGCTCTCCGGGCGCCGTGCGGGAGCACGACCATGGCGACGCGTTCAGGACCGGCCGCAGGCGACCTGTCCATCTCTGAAATCAAGGAATTCGCGGGCTTCCCCGCCGCGACCCAGCGCTACATCCGCCGCTCGCTCGATATCGGGCTCGAACGCGACGATGCAATTGCGCGCTGGTCGCGCGACATGGTCGAGGAAACCGCGATCCGCGTCCAGGCGCGCGTCTACCAGCGGCTGGTCGAAATTCGCGGCCATATTCCCGACGATAGCGGGCTCGACGCCCTCGAACATTTCATGGCGCCGCTGATTGCGGTGTCGGCGTTCGACCTCGGGCAGGACCGCCTGCCGTGTTTTGCCTCCTATCGCTTTCTCTACGAGAGATTGCTCGGCGCCCACGCGCGGCCGTGGCTACCCGGCGCCTTCTGCGCCGCCGCGTCGCTGCCGCACCTCCACCCCGACAAGCGCAAGATTCTGCTCCAGTCGATCAGCGAAGCCGCCGCGACGGCACCGGGCTGGTCGGCGCGCGAACCGAGCTTCTATCCCGAATGGGTGGAAAAGATCGACGAAACCAAACCCGCGAACTGAAAGGGGTGGCGGCTTTGGCGTAGCGAACTGCCTCCAGACCTCGTTATGCTGAACCTGTTTCAGCATCCATGGCCTGAACTCTGATGAAGCGCGCCGAAGGAAGCCGCAGGCCATGGACACTGAAACAAGTTCAGGGTGACGATGACTGATCACAGCAGCAATCGGTCGAAGCCGGCCGTCGGACCGAGCTCAGATCAGCGCCCGATACAGTCCGAACGCGCTCGTTGCAGTCAGTACGACGCCGACCAGCGTCAGCATCAGCTTGACCGAAAAGCGCTTCGCCATGACGGCACCGATCGGCGCGGCGATGACGCCGCCGATCAGCAGGCCCAGCGTCGCGCCTGCCACATCGGCAAAGCCGAGGTTGAAGATGAAGGTCGCCGAGACCGCGAGCGTCAGGAAGAATTCGACGCTGTTCACCGTGCCGACGACCTTGCGCGGTTCGGCGCCCTGCACGAGCAGGTTCGACGTCACCACCGGCCCCCAGCCGCCGCCGCCCGCCGCGTCGAGGAAACCCCCGACCAAGCCGAGCGGTGCAATCACCGTGGGCTTCTGGACCTTGGGCGGATAGAGCAGGCCGCGCACCAGCAGCCAGATGCCGATCGCGACCAGATAGGCGAGGACGAAGGGCTTGACCGCGTCGGCATGGAGCGAAGTCAGCACATAGGCGCCGAGCACGCCGCCGGTGACGCCCGGGATCAGCAGCTTCCAGAACAGCGGCCATTCGATGTTGCGGTGGAGCAGGTGGCTGATTCCCGACACCGCGGTCGTAAACACCTCGACGACATGGATGCGCGCCGAGGCCGTCGCGGGCGGGACACCCATGACCGCGACGAGCAACGTGTTGCAGATCACGCCGAACGCCATGCCCAGCGCGCCGTCGACAAGTTGCGCGGCGAAACCGATGAGGATGAAAGGCAAAAGGGCAGAGGGGTCCAGTGCCGCCAAATCTAACATGTTTTCATCCCAATCGTTTTAATTGAGAACGGGCTGCCGGTTTTTGCGGGGATTCGCCAGCCCAATTTTTCTGCTGGCGATGAAGGGATTTGTTTTTGTGGCCAGATCGTTGCTCATTCGACATGATCGGTGATGTTGGCCGGTAGATATTCGCGCACATAGTCGATGAAGGCGCGCAGCTTGGGCATGACCTGCTTGCGGCTGGGATAATATAGGAACAGGCCGCTCGTCGCATCGGCATAGTCCGACAAGACCAGTTCCAGCTCGCCCGTTTCGACCATCTTCTTTGCCATCGGCTCGGCGAGCATCCCCATCGCTGTCCCGGTGCGCATCGCGACCAGCGCGGCGATCCAGTCGTTGACGATGACCGGCCCCGACACGGGTACCTCGATCTCGCGATTGCCGCGCGCGAAGGTCCACGGCATCAGCGCGCCTGTCGCCAAGCGAAAGCGGACGCAGCGATGGTCCTTCAGATCCTCGGGGGTTTCGGGCCGCCCGAAGCGGTCCAGATAGGCGGGAGAGGCAGCGGCGACGAAGCGGAACGGACCGGTCAGGCGGATCGCGATGACGTCGGCATCGAGCGATTCGCCCATGCGGACGCCGGCGTCGAAGCCTCCGGCGCTGAGGTCGGCGAGCGCGTCGTCGGCGTAAATCTCCAGCTCGATTTCGGGATAGGCGTCGACGAAGCCCGCGATGATCGGTTCGAACATCGGCTGCACCGCGCCGCGCATCAGGTTGATCCGCAATCGGCCGGCGGGGCGGTTGCCGAGGTTGCGTGCCGCTTCATAGGCGTCGGCCAGTCCCGAATAGGCGGGCGCTGCGCGTTCGAGGAACATCTCGCCCGCCTGGGTCAGCCCGACGCTGCGCGTCGTCCGCATGAACAGCGGTGCGCCGACACGCGCTTCGAGGGCCTTCACGGTCTGACTGATCGCGGACGGGGACACGCCGAGGTCGGCAGCCGCGGCGGAAAAGCTCCGCCTCTCCGCAACGCGGAGGAAAGCTTCGATCCCGTCGAGCGCCCCATGGGGGATTGTTAAATCCTGCTTCAAGGCACTTGCAGATTATAGAGGATTATCTATTTGCGCAACCGCAGCTAAAAAGGTTGCACAACGAAACGAAAGGAAACCTCTCCCATGACCTCTCAGCTCTCCTCGTTCCGCCGCTTTCCCGCCGCCTTCGCGATCGTCGCGGCTTCGGCGCTCGCGTTCACCGGCCTGATCGCCTCGACGACCCCGGCTTATGCCCAGAGCGGCAGCGACTATCGTTGCTCGGGCCTTGCCGAGCAGGCCTATACCGCCGCCAATGGCGTCGAAGGCAGCAAGCAGACCAGCGCGAAGCGTTTCGTCTCGACCGGCAAGAAGCTGTGCGAAGCCGGTAACGAACGCGCCGCCGCCAAGCAGTTCCGCGCCGCGCTCAAGCTCGCCGGCGTCTCCGAAGTCGAAACCGATGCCAAGATGGCTTCGCGCTAAGACACACTGACACCAATCTCCGGTCCGCCCTCTCCCTCTCCCGGCGGACCCCACAAACTGGGGCGGCACCTTAGAAAGGGTCGCCCCGTTTTATTTTCAGGAACAGCGTTTCCAGCCGGGTCCACGGACAGCGCGCCCCGGCGTCGCGCCGGTATGTTCGCCATTCCGCAGCACCGCGGCGCCGTTGACGAACACGTCGCGCACACCGGTTGCATAAAGCTGTGGCTGCTCGAAAGTCGCGTGATCGGCGATGGTCGCCGGATCGAACACGACGACATCGGCATAATAGCCGGGCTTCAGCGCGCCGCGACCTTCGATACGGAGATTGGTCGCGGGTAGCGAGGTGAGGCGACGCACCGCTTCCTCGAGCGGGATCAGCTTTTCGTCGCGGACATAGCGACCGAGCAGGCGCGCGACATTGCCATAGGCGCGCGGGTGGGTGCTCGATTTCAGGAATACCCCTTCGGGTGCCTGCGATTCGGCATCCGAGCCGAAACTCATCCACGGCAGCTGCACCTGTTTGCGGACATTGTCCTCCGACATCAGGAAATAGATGGTGCCGACGCGCGATCCATCCTCGACGACAAGGTCCATCGCGGTCTCTTCCGGCGACTTGCCGCGCATCGCGGCGACCTCGGCCAGCGTCTTTCCGGTTAGCGGCTTCAGCTTTTCGCTCTTGAATCCGGCGAGGATCATCTTGTCGGCACCGGCGCCGATGTAGAGATTTTCCCAGTCGCTGCCGGGCTTCTGCATTTCCGCCGCGACACGCGCCCGGATCGCGGGATCTTTCAGCCGTTCGATCCACGCTTCGAGCCCGCCCGCCTGCACCCAGGTCGGCATCGCGGCATCGAGGCCGGTCGCGCCGGCGGTGTAGCTATACATGTCGGTCGTGATCCGCAGGCCTTCGGCGCGCGCGGCCTCGATCTTCCTCACCACCGAATCATATTTGCCCCAGTTCGCGCGCCCCGCCATCTTGAGATGGTAGATTTCGGCCGGCGCGTTCGATTGCCGCGCGATCTCGATCAGCTCGTCGACCGCCTCCTCGATCCGGTCGCCTTCGGACCGCATATGGCTGATATACATGCCGCCGCATTTGCCGGCCTCGCTCATCAGCGCCACGAGTTCGGGCGTCTCGGCGTAAGAGCCCGGTGCATAGATCAGCGAACTGCCGACGCCGAGCGCGCCTTCGTTCATCGCCTGACGGACGAGCAATTTCATCCGGCCAAGCTGGTCGGGGGTCGGATCGACGTCGCCCTCGCCGAGTTCGTGGACGCGCACCGTCGCGGCGCCGACGAAGCTCGCGATGTTGGTCGAGATGCCGCGCTTTTCCATATAGCCGAGATAATCGCCCAGGCTGGTCCACTCGATCGGATATCTGATGTCGCCTTGGCGTTCGGTTTCCTGCGCCTTCATCGATGCGTTCATCGGACCCATCGACCAGCCTTCGCCCATCACTTCCAAAGTGACGCCTTGACGGATGTCGCTCTGGCTCTTCGGGTCGGCGATGAGCGATTCGGTTGCCCAACTCAGCATGTTGATGAAGCCCGGCGCGACCGCCATGCCCTGCGCCGCGATCTCGGAGCGGCCCTTGCCCTTCACCTTGCCGACGGCGACGATCCGGTCGTCCTTGATCGCCACATCGCCGGTGACCGGCGCCTTGCCCGATCCGTCGTAGAGCGTCCCGCCGCGGATCACGATGTCATAGGCCGGCGCCGCAGCGACTGCCGGAAGGGCGCCGCCGAGCAGCACCAGCGCGAAGGTCAAGGTCCGGCCGGATGCCATCGGTTTTCTCCCTGTTCGTTTCAAAAATCAGCCGTGCAGGCTCATCAGCGAATCCATCAGGCCGTCGTCGGCGCTCGAGCAGACGCCGAGTACGAGCGCCTCTTCGCAGCCTTCGGCGACGACATAGGCGTGGCCCATCGACGAATCGATGTAGATGCCCTGCCCGACGTCCAGCGTGACCGGATCGTAGAATTCGCTGTGCACCTCGATCCGGCCCTCGATGACATAGATGAACTCTTCGCCATGATGATGGACGAGTTCGCCGAATTCGCGCGCACTGTGCGCGCGAATCCGCGTCAGGATCGGGATCATCCGCTTCTGGCGCAGGTCGGTGCAGAGGTAATGATAGTCGTAATTGTCGGTGGTGACGCGCGCGGCACGTTCGATCGTCGCGATGCTGCGGCGGCCGGTGACGCGCGGGGCATTTTCTTCCTCATCCTCGGCGAACAGGTCCGACATGCGGAGCTGGAGCCGCTGGCTGAGCTGCTGGAGCTTGTCGTAGCTGAGGGTGAGCCGGTCATGTTCGACCTTGGAAAGGGTCGAGACGGGAATGCCCGACTTTGCGCTCATTTCCTTGAGAGTCCAGCCGTTTCGCGCGCGAATGGCTTTCATCACCGTGCCGAGCGTCGGCGGGCTCGAACGGTCGGCCATCAAATTATCCATTCCATATTTGACAATTTTCTAATCAGGATCATTATGTCCCCACCGGGTCAACAAGTTGTCGACCCTTGGTAAGGGGTCGCGACGTTCGCTGCAAGAGCCGGCGAACGCGCCAGGAAAGGGGAAAGCGATGCGTTTCATCCGCAAGGTCATGATCGGACTTGCCGCGCTGGCGGCGGTGCCGCTCGCGGCGCAGGGGCCGGTTCCGGTGCCGGCGACAAAGCCGGCGACCTCCGCGCCCGTGCCAGCGCCGGCAGCAAAACCGGTCGAAACGGCGACGCTCAACCCCGCCGATCTCGAAGCCTTTCTGGACGGCTTCCTCCCTTATGCGCTCGAACGTGGCCGCATCCCCGGCGCGGTGGTTGTCGTCGTTCGCGGCAACCAGGTTCTGCTGGAAAAGGGCTATGGTTTTTCGGACGTTGCCAAGCGCAAGCCGGTGTTGCCCGAGACGACGCTCTTCCGGCCCGGATCGGTCTCGAAACTCTTCACCTGGACCGCGGTGATGCAGCAGGTCGAGGCGGGCAAGCTCGACCTCGACAAGGACGTCAACGCCTACCTCGACTTCAAGATTCCGGCCTATCAGGGCAAGCCGATCACGCTGCGCAACATCATGACGCATACCGCAGGCTTCGAGGAATCGGTCCGTTACCTGATCAGCAACGACCCCAAGGCGGCAATGGCGCTCAAGAAGCAAATGCCTCTCGCGCTGCCGCAGCGTGTCTTCGCGCCGGGCACGACGCCCGCCTATTCGAACTATGCCACCGCGCTCGCCGGCTATATCGTCGAGCGGGTCAGCGGCGAGCCGTTCGACGATTATATCGATAATCATATCTTCAAGCCGCTCGGCATGGCGCATTCCAGCTTCCGCCAGCCGCTGCCCGCCAATCTCGTCCCGTTCATGTCGAACGGCTATCCCGACGTCACGCAAAAGTCGCGCCCGTTCGAGATCGTCATTCCGGCGCCCGCTGGCAGCCTGTCGGCGAGCGGCGCCGATATGGGCAAGTTCATGATCGCGCACCTCAATGACGGGGCCGGGCTGCTGAGGCCCGAAACCGCGAAGATGATGCATGATTTCAAGGCGCCCGGCATCGGCCCGCTCAACAGCATGGCGCTGGGTTTCTACGAGCAATGGGTCAACGGTCACCGCGCGATCGCGCACGGCGGCGACACCGAATGGTTCCACAGCTATCTATGGCTCTTCCCCGATGCCGACGTCGGCGTATATATCTCGATGAACAGCCCCGGCGCGGCCGGCGATGCCGGAGCGGTCCGCAGCGCGCTGTTCCATAAATTCGCTGACCGTTACCTGCCGGGCCCCGACATGGCAGGGCGGGTCGATGCGAAAACCGCCAAGGCGCATGCGGAAATGATGGTGGGCCATTATGTCAGCAGCCGCGGTTCGTTCACCAACTTCATGAGCCTGTTCGGATTGCTCGGCCAGCCGCAGATCAACCTTACCGAAGACGGCAAGATCAATGTTCCCGGACTCGACGGTCTCAGCGCCGGCGCGCGGGACTGGGTCGAGGTCGAGCCTTTTGTCTGGCGTGACACCAACAGCGGCGAGCGTCTCGCCGCCGAGGTCAAGGGTGGCAAGGTGGTGCGCTGGAGTCTCGACGCGGGGTCGCCGTTCATGGTGTTCGAACCCGCGCCCTTCGGCACGAATGCCGCCTGGCTGAACCCCGCCCTGATCTTTGCGCTGTTCGTCACCGTGCTTGCGGCGCTCGCCTGGCCGGTCCGGGCGATCGTCCGCCGCAGCTTCGGCGCGAGCTTCGCGCTCGAGGGCAAGGCGCGCCGCGCCTACCGCCTGTCGCGCGTCTTCGCGTGGCTGGCGATCGTGGCGGTTGCGGGCTGGATCGGCCTGATCGCGGCTTTCTCCGCCGATATCGGCAGCATCGGCGGTCCGCTCGACTGGCTGATCCATCTGCTCCGCGTGCTGACCCCGGTTGCGGCCTTCGGCCTGCTCGCCACCGCCGCCTGGCATCTGTGGCTCAGCATCCAGGGCAAGCGCAAATGGACGATGAAGCTGGGCGCAGTGTTGCTGATCCTTGCCGCGCTGGTGCTGGTATGGGTGACGCTGGCCTTCCATCTCTACGGCTTCGGGATGGTCTATTGATGGCCACGCACGCGACGCGGACCTTGACGCTCGACCTTCGGGTCGAGCGTTTCCCCTATCATCAGCCCTTCCGTATCTCGGGCCATGTGTTCACCGAGACCGCGCTGCTCGTCGCCGAGCTGTCGGACGGGACGCACAGCGGGCGCGGCGAGGGCGCCGGCGTCTATTATCTGGGTGACGACATCGACCATATGGTCGCGGAGGCGACGCGCGTGCGCGAGGCGATCGAGCGCGGCGCGACGCGCGAGGATTTGCAAACGCTGCTGCCGCCCGGCGGCGCGCGCAATGCGCTCGACTGCGCCTTCTGGGATCTGGAGGCGAAGCAGGCCGGGCGGCCGGTATGGGAATTGGCGGGGCTCGACCGCCCCGTGGCCTTGCGTTCGACGCTGACGCTCGGCGCCGACAGCGCGGAGAGGATGGCGAAGGCGTCGCTCGCGATCGATCCCGAGGCGCCCGTAAAGGTCAAGCTGACCGGCGATCTGGCCGACGACATCGCGCGCGTCGTCGCGATCCGAGCCGCGCGGCCCGACGCATGGATCGGGGTCGACGCGAACCAGGGCTATGATCGCGCGACGCTGGAAGGACTGCTTCCGGTCCTGCTCGACACGCGCGTCGCACAACTCGAACAGCCGCTTCGGCGCGGGGCCGAAGCCGACCTCGACGGGCTCAAGCGGCCTTTGCCATTCGTCGCCGACGAAAGCGCGCTGTCGCTGGCCGACACCGCCTCGCTGGTCGGGCGGTTCGATGTCGTCAATATCAAGCTCGATAAATGCGGCGGCCTGACCGAAGCGCTCGCGATCGCGCGCGAAGCGAAAAAACTGGGCCTCGATGTGATGGTCGGCAACATGATGGGCACTAGCCTGTCGATGGCGCCATCCTATCTCGTCGGCCAGTTGTGCGACATCGTCGACCTCGACGGCCCGACCTTTCTCGCGCGCGATCGCGTGCCGGGGGTCGAATACCGCAGCGGGATGATTCACTGCCCCGAGACGATCTGGGGCCACAAAGACCATATGTCCTAATTGGGTTGACAATTTTCTAATCAGGACAATAACTCTTTCCGCAGCAACTTGAGATCCGGACTCGTGCCATCGACACCGGCGCTCAACGAAAACGGGGGCACATCATGAAGCAAGAATTTCTGATCGCCGGCAGTATCGCTGCCTTGGCCATCAGCCTGCCGGCGCAGGCTCAGGAGCGCGATGAAAGCGAAATCGTCGTGACCGCGCAAAAGCGCGAGCAGGCGCTGATCGATGTGCCGCAATCGGTGTCGGTGGTCAGCGGTGCTACGCTCGAAAAGCAGCAGGCGGTGACCTTTCAGGATTTCGCAAAGCTGGTTCCCGGATTGCAGCTCGAACAGAGCAATGCCGGCGAGGGGCGCCTCGTGCTTCGCGGAATCAATACCGGCGGGGTTGCCTCCACCGTATCGACCTACATCGACGAGACGCCGTTCGGTTCGTCGAGCGGCCAGAACAACGGCGCGATCCTTGCGGGCGAGTTCGATACCTTCGACGTCGATCGGGTCGAAGTGCTGCGCGGGCCGCAAGGCACGTTGTACGGGGCGAGTTCGCTGGGCGGGGTTCTGAAGTTCGTGACCAACCGGCCCGATCCGGGCGCCTTTGAGGCGCGGATTCGGGGGACGGCCGAAACCACCGATGGCGGCGACATGTCCTATATGGGGCAGGCGCTCGTCAATCTGCCGCTCTCCGATAAAGCGGCGCTGCGCGCATCGGGTTTTTACCGCTCCTATGGCGGCTATATCGATTCGATCGGCACTGCCGGATCCGATATCGACAAGAATATCAACGGATCGAAAAGCTATGGCGGCCGCATCTCCGCTCTGGTCGCGCCCACCGAGACTTTCTCGATCCGGCTGACGGCGCTGTTGCAGGATTTCGATAGCGATAGCGGCAGCACGGTCGAGGTCGATCCGGCGACGCTGAGCCCGCTTTATGGCGGTCTCACCAAATCGCAATATGTGCCCGAGTTCACCAAGGTCAAATATCGCCTCTACAACGGCACCCTCAATTGGGATTTCGGGTTCGCCGAATTGCTGTCCTCGACCAGCTATGCGATCCAGGATGTGACGCTTCGCGACGATCTGACCACGGCTTACGGCGCGGCGCTCGGGCTTCCCAGCGATATCGGCCTCGCGCAGATGACCAACCTTACGAAATGGACGCAGGAAATCCGACTCCAGTCGCCGGTCGACGACAGCTTCGAATGGCTCGTCGGCGGCTATTACACCAGCGAGAAGGGGGGCATCTTCCAGCGGATCGATCTTTTCGAACCGGGTACGCTCAACGTCGATCCCTTGATGCCGGAGGTCGCTGACATCTTCACCACCTCACGCTACAAGGAATATGCGGCCTTTGGAAACGCGACGGTCCATATCGGTCCGCGCTTCGACATCACGCTGGGCGGACGCTACAGCCATAACAAGCAGTTCGTCGATCAGGGCGGTAGCGGGCTGCTCGCGCCTCCGCCGCTCGAGTCCACCTCGTCCGAGAATGTTTTCACCTGGTCGGGCTCGGCCAAATACAAGGTTTCGAGCAATGTTGCGCTCTACACGCGGGTTGCGAAGGGATTCCGTCCGGGCGGACCCAACCTGCTGCCGCCCAATGTGCCGGCCGGTACGCCGCAAACCTACAGCTCGGATTCGCTGATCAGCTATGAGGCGGGTATCAAGGCCGAGACCGCCGATCGAAGCTTTTCGATCGACGCCGCCGCGTTCCATATCGACTGGACGGACATTCAGCTGTTTACGGTGATCAACAATTTCGGCCTCAACGCGAATGGCGGCAAGGCGAAGAGCGACGGGTTCGAATTTACCGCCACGCTCAGGCCGACGCGCGGCTTCGTCTTCTCGCTCAATGGCGCCTATACCAATGCCCGCCTCAAGACCGATACCGATCCCAATGTCGGCGGCCTTGTGGGCGACCGGTTGCCGTTCACGCCGAAATTCAACGTCAACGCCAATGTCGACTATAGCTGGAGCCTTGGCGGCGATAGCGAGGCCTTCGTCGGAGCGTCGCTGCGGTCGCTCTCGAAACAGCGCGCCAACTTCGACGCCGGCTTCGGGGCGCTTTATGGCCTCGATCGACCGATCGTTCCTGCCTATGAAGTGATCGATCTGCGCGCAGGTGTCGATTTCGGCCGTTTCTCGGTCGAGGTCTTCGCCAAAAATCTGGGCAACAGCCGCGGCATCGTCGATGTCGGTACTGGCGGCGGCCTGCCCGTCGCCCCGAACGGTGCGATCTCCGCCGGCGTTATCCGGCCACGGACCGTGGGCGTCACGCTGGGAGCCGGATTCTAGGCATGTCCATTCCGAAAATCGATTTGTCGATGAACCCTGGGCTGGAGGGCGGCCTGAGCTTGCCCCAGCCCTATCTGCTCTTTCTCGGCGATGCGGTCGAGCCAAGCTATGCCAAGACCGCCTTCGGGCTGGCCGACTGGGCGCGCGATCGCTGCACAGGCGAATGGGGGATCGACGGTTGCACCGTCTCGACCGGCCTGCCGCGACTGTCGCCGGCTGAGGCTTATGCGGCGGGGGCGAGGGCGCTGGTGATCGGGGTCGCCAATCAGGGCGGCTTCATCGGACCAAACTGGGTCGCGGCGCTGGTCGAGGCAATGGAGTCGGGGCTCGACATCGTGAGCGGGCTCCACGCCAAATTGACCGACCTCCCCACGCTCGTCGAGGCGGCGCGGCGGACCGGCCAGCGGCTGATCGACGTCCGCACACCGCCGCCCTCGATCCCGATCGGCAACGGGCGCAAGCGCAGCGGCAAAAGACTGCTGACAGTCGGCACCGATTGCGCGCTGGGCAAGAAATATACCGCGCTCGCGCTGCACCGTGCCTTCGTCGCGCGCGGGCTCGATGCCGATTTCCGTGCCACCGGCCAGACGGGGATCATGATCGCGGGCGGCGGCATGCCGATGGACGCGGTGGTCTCCGACTTCGAGGCGGGGGCAGCCGAAATGCTGAGCCCCGACGCGCCGGCCGAGCATTGGGACATCATCGAGGGGCAGGGATCGATCTTCAACCCGGCTTATGCGCCGGTGTCGCTGGGCCTGCTCCACGGCAGCCAGCCCGATGTGTTCGTCGTCTGCCACGACCCGACGCGCAAGGTGATCCTGGGAATGGAGAGCTTTGTCCTGCCGTCGGTGGAAGACGTCATCGACATGACGATCCGGCTCGGCAGTCGGACCAACCCCGCAATCCGCTGCGGCGGCGTCTGCCTCAATACGTCGAGCTACGATGCCGCCGGTGCCGAAGCCGTGCTGGCCGCCGAGCGCGAGCGGCTTGGCCTGCCGGTAGCCGATCCGATCCGTGGCGGCGCGGGCTTCGACGCGCTCGTCGATAATATTCTCGCATGAGTGGGGGCGAGACGGGCGGCAGGTCGAGCTGGTTTCAGCGTTTCCTGCTGCCCGGCTTTGCACTGAAGGCTGTCATCATCGGCGGCGGTTATGCGACGGGTCGCGAACTGGCCGAATATTTCGTGCCGTCGGGCCCCTGGGGCGGGCTTGCCGCGATGCTGCTCGCGACCGGCATCTGGAGCATCGTCGCGGCGCTGACCTTTGCGCTCGCCCGCAAACTTGGCGCTTATGACTATCGGGCCTTTTTCAACGGGCTGCTCGGACCCGGCTGGGTGGCGTTCGAGGCAGCCTATATCATTTTCGTGATCCTGATTTTGGCGGTGTTCGGAGCCGCGGCGGGCGCGATTGGCGCCGCGACCTTCGGCTGGCCCGAATGGGCGGGCGCGTTGCTGCTGGCCGTGCTGATCGTCGCCGTCACCGCGCGCGGGACGGGCATGGTCGAGCAGATGTTCAAATATGTCTCGATCCTGCTCTATACCGTCTACGGCCTGTTCCTGATCCTCGCGCTCGCGAGCTTCGGCGGGCTGATCGGGCAGGGCTTCGCCGCCGCGCCGCCGCCGTCGGGCAACTGGATGGCGGGCGGCATAACCTATGCGAGCTATAATATCGTCGGCGCGGTGGTGATCCTGCCGGTGCTCCGGCATCTGACCAGCCAGCGCGACGCCGTCCTCGCGGGGTTGATCGCGGGGCCGCTGTCGATGCTGCCCGCGGTCCTCTTCTTCGTTGCAATGATGGCCTTCTATCCCGCGATCGGCGCCGAAACGCTGCCGTCGGACTTCCTGCTTCGCCAGATGACGGTGCCGTGGTTCCATATATTGTTTCAGGTGATGATCTTCGCCGCGCTGCTCGAAAGCGGCGCCGGCGCGATCCATGCGATCAACGAGCGGATTTCGGGCGCGGTCGAAAGCCGCGGCCGCTCCCCGCTATCGACCGGGGCGCGTGCGATAATCGGCGCCGTGATCCTCGCCGGCTGCATGTTCGTCGCCGGCGAGATCGGCCTCGTCGACCTGATCGCCAGCGGATACCGTTTCCTCGCCTGGCTGTTCCTCGCCGTATTCGTCGTGCCGCTGCTCACGCTCGGTACCTGGCGCCTGCTGCGCCCGTCATCCGCTCCCGCCATGGAGGCTCTGCCATGAAAAGACTTCGCCTGCTCGCCTTGCCGCTGTTGCTTTCGGCTGCAGCTCCCGCGTGGGCCGATCCGCCCGCCGACATCGTGCCGAGCGTCGAGGCGCTGCGACAAAAGGTCGGCGCGGCCGGCGTCTCGATCGCGATCGTCGAGGATGGCAAGACCACGCTCGCGCACGGCTGGGGTGTCCGCAAGATTGGCGAAAGCGCGCCGGTCGACAGTCAGACGATCTTCCAGACCGGGTCGACCGGCAAGGCGATGACCGCCGCCGCACTCGCGGTGCTCGTCGACGAGGGCAAGATCGCGTGGGACGATCCGGTCATCAAGCACATGCCATGGTTCCGCATGTACGACCCGTGGGTCACGCGCGAGATCACGATCCGCGACCTGCTCGTCCACCGGAGCGGGCTCGGGCTGGGGCAGGGCGACCTTATGTTCGTGCCGCGCACCCATCTGACGCGCAAGCAGACCACCGAGCGCGTCGCTTTCCTGAAACCCAAGACGAGTTTTCGCTCGGCCTATGCCTATGACAATATTCTTTATGCGGTCGCGGGCCAGTTGATCGAGGAAGTCACTGGCCAGACGTGGGAAGATTTCATCCGCGCGCGCGTACTCCGCGCCGGCGGCATGATGAACGCGACAAGCGACAGCGAGGAGCGCTTCGCGGTCGCGAACCGGTCATGGCCGCACGCACGTCTTTCGGGTCCGTTGCGCGGGCTGGGGCCGCAGCAGGTACTGAACGAGCGCGACGAACTCGGCCGCAACGGCGCACCGGCCGGCGGGCTCGCGCTCAGCGCCGAGGATATGGCGGCGTGGCTGAAAATTCAGCTCGCGCACGGCGCGCTTCCCGACGGCAAACGGCTGTTCAGCGAAAAGCAGGCCGCGGAGATGTGGTCGCCGGTGACGCCGATGCCGATCACTGAACTGCCCGGCAGCCTCAAGCCGGCGCAGCCGAACCAGCAGGCCTATGCACTCGGCTGGCAGGTGCAGGACTATCGCGGCCACCGCATCATCCAGCATAGCGGCGGCGTCTTCGGATCGATTACCCGCGTCGTGATGATCCCCGACAAGAATGTCGGTTTTGCGATCATGATGAACAGCGAGGACAGCGGCATGATCCTCGGCCTCACTTATGAATTGCTAGACCATTACCTCGACCAGCCCGATTATGGCTGGGTGCAGAAATGGGACGATTGGTATCAGACGCGGCTTGCGGGAGGCGTCGAGTATCTGCAGCAAGCCAAGGCCTCGCCGGCCAAATCGGGTCCGTCGCTGAAGCTCGCGGGCTATGCTGGGCGCTACCGCGATCCGTGGTATGGTGATGTCGTGATCGGGCAGGGGCCGAAAGGTCTGACGATCGATTTCACCTCGACCCCGCGCATGGCGGGGCGGCTGAAACATTGGCAATATGACAGCTTCGTCACCGACTTCGACGATCCGGCGATCGAACCCGCCTATGTCACCTTCGCGCTCGATGCCGATGGCAAGGTGACCGGCGTCAAGATGAAACCCGTCAGCATCATCGCCGATTTCAGCTGGGATTATCAGGATCTCGACCTGAAGCCCGTGGAGGACAAAAAGTGAGACGGATCGCCATCCTGCTCGCCGCAACGGCGCTATCGGCCTGTTCGGCGGGCGGCGACAAGCCGAAGGTCGCCGAAGCCCCGCTGCACAGCCGGATGCTCGTGCTCGACACCCATCTCGACACGCCGCTCCATTTCGATCGGCAGGGGTGGAATTTCGCCGACCGCCACACCCTCGCTACCGACCTGTCGCAGCTCGATATTCCGCGGATGAAAGACGGCAATCTCGACGGCGGCTTCTTCGCAATCTTTACCGACCAGGGACCGCTGACGGCGGCGGGTTATGCCGCGGCGCTGGCGCACGCGCGGAAACGCTCCGACGCGATCGACCGGATGATCGCGGACAACAGCGGCGCGATCGGCGCGGCACGCACCGCTGACGACGCGCGGCGGCTTAACCGCGAGGGCAAGCTCGTCGCCTTCAAGTCGATCGAGAACAGCTATCCGCTGGGCGAGGATCTGTCGCTGCTCAAGGAGTTTTACGACAGGGGTGTGCGCCTCGCGGGACCGGTGCATGGGGCGAACAACCAGTTTGCCGACAGCGCGACGGACAAGCCGCGCTGGAACGGGCTCAGCCCGCTTGGCAAGCAATGGGTGGCCGAGATGAACCGGCTCGGCATCGTGATCGACGCCAGCCACTCGTCCGACGCGACCTTTGACCAGCTCCTTGCGCTGTCGAAATATCCGATTCTGCTGTCACACTCGAGCCTGCGTTCGGCGCACGACCATCCGCGCAACCTCGACGAGACGCGGCTGAAGGCGCTCGCGGCGAAGGGCGGCGCGATGTGCATCTCGACCATCTATATGTCGGAGATGAACATGTCGCCGGCGCGGGCCAAGCTGTTCGGCGATTATGAGAAGATCGGCGAAATGGCCCCCGAAGCGCAGGCGGACCTCACACGCAAATGGCGCGAACTCGACAAGACCGAGGCGATGTGGGCGGCCGATTTCGAAGACTATATGAAGATGGTGCTGCGCGCGATCGAGGTCGGCGGCGTCGATCATATCTGCTTCGGCGCCGACTGGGATGGCGGTGGCGGGCTGAAGGGAATCGAGGATATCTCGTCGCTGCCCAAAGTCACCGAGCGGTTGAAGGCAGCGGGCTATTCGGACACCGACATTGAAAAGATGTGGAGCGGCAACATCCTCCGCGTCGTCGCGGCGCAGGGGTGATAGCGGCGGTCGGCGGGAAGGACGTGAACGGATTGGGAAGCGGCCACTTGTCCGTTATCCCGTTGAAGGCGGGATGACGCTGGCATAATCCTCCTTGTCGCGCAGCGATGGGGAGGGGG
>JAEWIL010000028.1 GCA_023387085.1 Pseudomonadota bacterium
AGGCACACGACATAGGATGGTTGGTCATATGGCAGGGTTGGCTCGCCAAGCAGGTCGGCGGCGGCATTATGCCCGGCAAAGGCGCCGAGGCGGCGCGCGTGCTGACATGACATCAGCGAAAAATTACCCTTATCGTCGGTGGCCGCCTTCGCGGTATCGCCGGTTGCGAAAATATGCGGCGCTCCAGGGACCCGCAAATCGGGATCGACGAGGACGCGGCCGAGCGTGTCGCGCTCTCCGGGCAATTGTGCGGTCAGGGGCGAAGCACGCATGCCTGCCGACCAGATCACCGTGTCGGTTTCGATCCGCGCGCCATCGTCGAGCGCGACACCGCCTTCGTCGAGGCCGGAAACGCCGGATCCGACGATCGTCTCGATACCGAGCTCGCGCAGCCGTGCCTCGATATAAGGACGAGGCTCGTCACCCATGTCGCCGGCGACACACGGCCCATGCTCGACGATCACCACGCGCACCGGCGTGTCCTGCCCCAGGATTTCGCGCAGCCGGTCGGGCATTTCGGTCGCCACCTCTATGCCCGTGAACCCGCCGCCGACCACCACCACAGTATCACGCGCGGGCGACGCTGGTCGATCGGCGAGTGCTTGCAGATGTTTATCGAGTGCGACCGCGGCCGCCCGATCGTTCACGCTATGGCCGAAATCGGCAAGGCCAGGTATCGGCGGCTGAAATCCTTGGCTTCCCGCGGCGACGACCAGACGATCATAGGGCAGCATTTCGGCCGCGCCGTCCACGCCCTTCAGACTGATAACGCCCTTCCCTGCATCGATCGTGTCGACCCATCCGGCACGGAAATCGATATCGGTCGCGGCGAACAGCTCGCCGAGGGGCGCCGTCATCGACGCGGGATTGCGTTCATAGAGGCGCGGCCTGACGATCAGCGCGGGTTCGGGCGCGACGACGGTAATGGTCAAATCCGCTGGCGAGACACCCTTCTCATCACGCAGCCGCGCCGCCGAAAGGGCGGCCAGCAGTCCGGCGAAACCGGCTCCGATAATGACGATTTTCTGTGCCACGGGACTCTCCTTGCTGAATGGGGCCTCCTCCAACCCGCTGAAACGGGCGCCGGGAAGATCGACCCGAGCATCGCGGACCGCCCGGCCCTCGCCTATCGTGCAAGGGGCTAGCGGCTGCAGACCGATGGCGAGGCAGACCTATTCCTTAGGACAGGGCGAGGTGACGGAATGTCGCACCCATCAAGTTGGCAGGCTGGCGGCACCGACCTTCAGAATCGATGCAGAAGGCTCAGCAAGCTGGCCGCGACAAGATCGCGCTCAAGAGGAGACAGGCGCATCGTAAGGGCCACCAGCGTAACCACGGTTTCGAATATCTGGGACGGTGCGTTGCGAAGAAAAGCACCTTGCAGCAAAGGCGCCCTTCGAACCCCATTGCCCGAGCGCACCGCAAGTACCGCGAACGCGAAAACGCTGGCGCATTGCGCAAGCGGCAAATATGCCGAAGCCCGTAGGCAACCTCCGAAAGCGTACAGCTGAGAAAGTCGGGCGCTCGATTGCGCCGACGGGAAGATATTTCTTCGAGCGCTGTTCCAGAGAATGCGTGAAAGGGTTGGGGGGTGGCCTCGCATGATTTCTGCCTCGATGATGCGATGGCAGATTGCGTTCAGGAATGATTTACGACCATTCTACTCAATAGCCTAGTGACCCTGTGCGAACATATGGGTCGGAGGACTTGCGCCCAACATGCGGTGCCCTCAGGATGCAACTCTTCATCTCTGGCCGATAGCGGACTGGCGGCTTTGCATAAACTATCCGGAAAAAGCAGTCGCTCAGATCGCTTGCCGTTCGCGAACACCGAGCATTCCTGCCCAGCCGATTGCCAGGAGAAGAACAAGGGCCGCATATCCGGCCTGTTGACTGTCCAATATGCTTGTAGCGATGCTTATGAGGGCCGACCCCAGCCAGATCGTAACGGTGCCCGAAAGGGCATAGAGGCCGAACCAGCTGCCGACCGTCTCCGGCGTAGCAAGCGATGTCAGCATCGAACGACTTGAGGAGTAGCAACCGCAAATCCTAATGGCGTTGATGCTTGCGATGAACACGAACACCAGCTCGGGCAAGCGCGTGAACATCGGACCGTCCCAGACCGGAGCTCCAAAATAGTCTAGATAAAAGAGGCGGTCCGGAGCGATACCTATCATGGCCAACTGCCCGATGATGACTATGGCCAGTTCGATCTGGATCGCGCGGCGCGGCCCAAAATGCCTGTCGAGCCGAGCACCGACAAGCCCTCCAATCGCGAGAAAACAGCTGACGACGATTGCGAGCGCGGTCAGCTCCAACGCTCCCCAACGCATCACACCAGCGGCATATATGCCGGTAAAGAGCAGGATGGCGGTCAGCCCATCGGTATAGATCATGCGCGAAACCAGAAAGGTCGCCATCGGCCTGTTGGATGGCAGGCTCCGCAACATGAGCTTCAGCTGCTGCAAGCTCGCACCGATCCCGCCGCCGACGCCTCGTGGTGCATCGCGCCCGCGAAGAAGAAGCGGCGCCGCTCCCAATGCGAAGACGAGCGCCACCAGGGGCCCCACGATCCTGTCGGTTTCATGGGCTGCGGCGGACAGACCAAAAAGCGGCGCGGCAGGAAGCCAAGGCGCCGACATCTTGGCCGGAAGTGCAAAGCCCCAAAGCACGAACGCGAGGAGCGCGACCGAAATCGCGCTTCCGAGCGCAAGGCCGAGACCCGATGTGGCCGACGTCCGATCTGGCGGCGCGGCAAAGGGCAGGAGCGAATTATGCAGCACCTCGCTGTATGCGAAGAGCACACCCGCCAGAAAGATGACCCCGCAAGTCAGACCCAGCCCGAGGCCGGCAGGTGTTGCCCACCAGAGGCTGGCGCAGCAGATGACGATCGCGCTCGTGATCGCTGCCAGCAGGGGCATCCGCCGCCCCGCCCTGTCCATCGCCGCGCCAAGCAGCGGTGCGGTCAGGGCAGCGAAAAGTCCGTAGGCCATCGCCAGCTTCGCCACGAGTGCCTGCCCGCTGACGGCATCCCCCGCCAGCACGGTCGCGAGATAGGGAATGAAGATATAGACTTTGATGAGGATGACATATGGCGTCCGCACGCCTTCGTAGAGAGCCCAGGCACGGGCGCTGCCGGGCAAGCTGCCGCCGCGTGCATTGTCATTCGTCGGTGCATATCCCGCCATGGCTCGCGCTCAGTGGGTCGGACCGTCTTCGGCGATCAACCGCGCATTTTCGGCGATGACATCCTCGGCGCTCATCATGAGATCGATCGGTTTGCCGAATGGCTGCGGAACATCGATACCGGTCTGCCAGTAGATTTCGTTCGGATTGCCCTCGGGGTCAGAGAAATAGACGCCGATCGCATTGCCGTGGGTGATTACCATGCGGATCGGCGAACCATAATCGAGGATGGCCCGGTACAGCGACTGCAACGACGGCAAGTCGGCGACACGCCAGCTGATCTGGTTGATGAGCTTGACGTCGCGCGGCGCGGTCCGTCCTTTCGCCAGGACGATCTCATGATGCTCCACCTCCGGCCTCGAGGACAGAAAAGTCGCTCCCAGTTCGGGCGCTTCGTCGGTCACGGTCAGACCAAGTACGCGCCCATAGAAATCGCGCATGGTGTCGAGGTCCTCGACATGAAGGCCAGCATGGCCCAGCTCCGCAATGCCCATCTGCCTTCTCCTCAAGCTTGCGTCATGTTCGGCGCTATCAGCACCTTCAGCTGCTCGCCCGCCGGATCGAGCAGCGCGTCGAACATCGCGTCGACCTGCTCGAGCGGAACGATCGCCGTCACGATATCCTCGGCGCGCACCCGCCCGGCGGCGAGATGACCGATCGCCTCCTCCATCTCTTCCTGCGTGCAGCTCGCCGAACCCACGATTTCGACTTCCTTCTGCACCACAGAATATTGCGAGATCAGCACCGGCGCCTTGGGCACGCCCTGCAATATGACACGGCCGTTATAGGCGATGAGGTCGACAGCCAGCCCAGCCGCCTCGACATGGCCCGTGCATTCGAAAATTGCCGTCGGCCGACGCTCGCCAAGCGCCGCCGCGCCGCCGTCCTTCACAGCGGCAAGATCGACGGCGCGATAGCCCGACTTCTGGACCAGCGCGCGGCGCGCCGGATTGGGATCGACAAAAACGATATCGACGACCCCCCGAGCTTTCAGAGCCGCAGCCGTCATCGCGCCGATCGGGCCGGCGCCCAATATGCAGACGGGATCACCCGCCCTTACGATCGACTTATTGACGCCGTGAAACGCGATAGCGAGCGGCTCGGCAATTCCGGCCTGATCGAAACTCAGGCTATCGGGAATGCGGTGAAGCAGGTTCGGCCCGACAGTGATATGCTCGGCATAGCCGCCTTGTGCGACGCCATGACCGAGCGCGGCATCGAGATGGTCGAGGCAAAGATAGTCACGCCCGCTCAAGCACATCTCGCACTGCCCGCACGGGCTGCCATGATAGAGGGCGACGCGGTCACCCTCCTGCCAACCGGAAACCCCGTCACCGACTGCGGCGACCGTTCCGACGATCTCATGACCGAGCACGCTGCCTACCGCCCAGCGCGGATTGGAGCTGGTCCTCGCGACAAGGTCCGTTCCACAAATGCCGCAGCGTTCGACGCGAACCTTAACCGTATCACGAGTGACCTCGGGTTCTTCGATCTCGGCGACCTCGATCGTGCGTTCGGGAGAAATACGGGCTACCTTCATGCGGCTTGCTCCTCGGTGATAGAATTGGTCAGCGTGCCGATGCCCTCAACCCAGGTCGTCAGAACATCGCCAGGCTTCAAAAAGACAGGGGGCTTTCGCGTCGCGCCAACGCCTTCGGGTGTGCCGGTAAAAATGAGATCGCCGGGATACATCGGCACGAGGTGCGAAATATATTCGACCAGCGCGCCCACCGAAAAGATGAAGTCGCTCGTTCGCGAACTCTGCATCGTGACACCGTTGACGGCGCAGCCAAGTTCGAGATCGTCAGGGTTTGCAAATTCGTCAGGCGTGACGACCAGCGGCCCTACCGGCCCGAACCCGGGCAGCGATTTTGCCATCGAAAATTGCGGCATCGGCCCGAGGCGCTGGATGCTCCGTTCCGAAATATCCTGTCCCGCAGCAAGACCCGCGACATGATCCCAGGCCTCGGCGGCGGCGACGTTTCGTGCTTCCCGGCCCATAACGACGACGAGCTCGACTTCCCAGTCGACGCGCTCGTGACGGATGGCCACCGCATCGGTCGGCCCCGTAAGGCAGCTCGGAAATTTGGTGAAGATGACGGGCTGGTCGGGCGGTGCCACCCCGGCTTCGGCCGCATGTGCCCGGTAATTTGCGCCGATCGCGAAAACCTGGCGCGGCCGGGGAACGGGAAGCTCGAAGCGAACGGGGTCCACGGGCACCAGGCGCTCCGCCCCGACTTCCGCCGACCAGCCGCGAAATTCATCCCACACATCATAGAGCGCCTGAGGGTCCGGCGCGAAGCGCCCGCCCGACGCTTCCGCGATGTCGGCCCCCAATCCGTCAGCCGTCACCAGCCACGCGCGGCCGCCGATTGAACCGATCCGCATTTCACCTCTCCTACTTATGATACATTTTGTATCGTATATATGTCTGGCCGTCAACTCACCAGGGCATCGTCATGCCGCCGTTGGCGCGCAATATCTGGCCGGTCACGAAGGCACTGGCATCCGAGGCGAGATACAGGCACTGGTGCGCAATATCGTCCGGAGTCCCGACGCGCCCGAGCGGCGCACTCTTGCTCCAGCGATCGAGATAGGCGGCGCGATCGGCCGCCGCCGGACCCGCGGCCTCCATCGACAGCCCGGTCGGCACGAAACCCGGTGCGACGGCGTTGACGCGGATGCCGTCGCCGCCCACCTCATTGGCGAGGACCTTGGTCAGCATCGCGACCGCAGCTTTCGAGATCGAATAGCTCGCGTTGGTCGGGATCGCGAGATCGATCGCGGACGACACCATGTTCACGATCGCGCCGCGCCGCGCCGCGATCATGGACGGCAACACCGCCTGGATGCAATTGAGCGTGCCTTTGAAATTGACCGCAAAGATCGCCTCGAAACGCGCGGGGTCCATGTCTTCGACACGCTCGCCCGAACTCGCCACTCCGGCGATGTTCGCGAGGATATCGACACCGCCGGCGGCGAAGGATGTCAGCGCCTTTCCGACTGATGCCCGATCGGCGACATCGACGGCCGCGAAACAGCCCCCGATGGCGGACGCCGTTTCGCCGGCGGCTGCCGCATCACGATCGATGCAGAGCACATGCGCCCCGGCCTCGGCAAAGAGTGTCGCCGTCGCGCGGCCAAGACCGGCGCCAGCGCCGGTCACGATGGCGCGGCGGCCAGAGAGGGAAAGGCGATCGATCATAGAAGCTCCGGATTGGGAGCGAGCAACCGCTTGCCGCGATTGGCCCCGCTGAAGAGGCCGGCGAGAGCGCCGGCGAAATTTTCGAGACCGGCCTCGATGTCCACAACACCGACGAGCCGCCCTTCTTCGTACCAGCGCGCGAGGCGCCGTGTCGCTTCGCCAAATCGGGCGGCGTGATCGTGCACGAGAAAGCCGCACATCGTCGCCCGGCGAACCACGAGATTCAGATAGTTGGACGGACCGCTACGCTCGTCGCTGTTATATTGCGAGATCCCGCCGCACACGACGATCCGCGCACCCTCGGCAAGATTGCCGAGCGCCGCCTCGAGAAACGCCCCGCCGACATTGTCGAATACAAGGTCGGCACCTTCCGGCATCGCCTGCCCGATCGACGCAGCGAGATCGCCGGTACGATAGTCGAGGGCAGGAATGCCGAAGCGCTCCGCCGCCCAGGCACACTTATCGGCCCCACCCGCGGTGCCGATGACCTCCGCACCCGCAATTCCGGCAAGTTGCACCGCGGCCGACCCGACCGCCCCCGCAGCTCCGCTGACAATCACCCGGTCGCCGGCCTTGATGCAGCCATGGGTGAAAAGCCCGAACCAGGCGCTAAGTCCGCTGATACCGAGGACACCCAGATGGTGCGGCAGAGCCCCCGCCGATCCGTCCGGCAACACCGCAACCTGCTCCCCGCGGCTCGTCGCATGGCTGGCGACCCCGAAGGGTCCACGGACCAGCGTTCCTGGCGGGAAGCGGTCGGTCCGGCTCTCCACGACCCGGCCAATCGCGATCGCCGGCATGGGCCCACCGATCGCAACCGGCGTCCGGTACGTGTCCTCGCCGCTGATCCAGGTCCGCATCGCCGGATCGACAGAAACGTAAAGAAGTTCCACGACGAATCCATCGGGCGGGCAATCGAGAATCCAGCTCTCGATCGCAAAATCCGCTATGGTCGGCATCCCTTCGGGGCGCCGGGCCAGTGTCAGGATGTGCGCGGTCACCATGGCATCGAGATCCCGCCATTGGTACGCAGCGTCTGGCCGGTCACATAGGATGCGGCATCGCTGGCAAGATAGAGAATCTGCGCCGCGACATCTTCGACCGAGCAGAGCATGCCAAGCGGAGACTTCGCCCTCCACCAGTCCAGATAGCGCTCGCGCCCTTCAGGGTCGCCCGCGTATCGGACAAGGCTCAACTCGCTTGGAATGAAGCTCGGCGCAACGGCATTCACCCGGATACCGTCCCCCGCGACCTCCGCCGCCAATATCTTGGTCAGCGCCGAGATCGAGGCTTTGGCGACAGCGTAGCTTGCAATGGTCGCCGGCGCGATATCGATCGCCTCCGAGCTCATGTTGACGATGGCACCGCCGCCTGCTGCCCGCAGGTGAGGCACGGCGGCCTGACAGCCGCTGAGCACACCGCCGAAGTGCGCAGCGAACATCGCGTCGAATGCTTGTTCGTCGAGATCGATCACACGCTGCGAGCGACCGGCGATACCGGCGAGATTGCACACGATTGTGAGATTACCGTCCGTCGCCGCGACATCGATAGCGGTCCGAACCGCGCTCGCGTCCGACACGTCGAGCGCAACAGCAGTGCCCCCGACGCGGTCCGCAACGGCACGCGCGGCCTCCTCGCGGATATCGGCACAATGCACATGAGCCCCGGCGTCCGCGAGCGCCCTCGCCACAGCCTCGCCGATCGCCCCGCCCGCGCCGGTCACGAAGGCGGTGCGCCCGTCGAGCCGCCATACATCAAAGGGACTCGTCATTCAGCAGACTCCCGTGATAGCATTATACGAAACAAGGAGTATCGTATGTTGAAAGAAGATTTCGTCGGAAGCTGGCAGTTGATCGACTATGTGACCTTGCTCGAAGACGGCACGCGCATCGAGCCCCTCGGCGCGTCGCCCTACGGCATCGGCACCTACACCGAAGCAGGATGGATGTCGGCGCACCTGATGCGCAGCAACCGCCGGCTTCTCGGCCATACCCGACCCGCGCTCGACAGGCTGCCGTCCGACCTGCTCACCGAAACCGCGGCTGGATACATAGGATATGCCGGAAAATTCTCGGTCGACAGCGAGTCGTCCCGCATCATCCATCATGTCGAAGCTGCCTTCATTCCCGATTGGATCGGCACCGACATGATTCGCGAATACCAGTTCGCCGAAGGCATATTGACGCTCCGCCCGCCCGCCGTCGGCGGCGCATCCTCGGTTTTGCGCTGGCGCCGCGCATCCTGATCCCATGAACTCTCTCCTGTCGAAACCATCTTGACATTACGATACGTATTGTATCGTATATAGGCATGGATCGGCGGAAGCGGTCAAGGGGAGAAGTTTTCCCTGCCCCCAAATCGCCGGCAAGCTAGAGGGAGTGGACCATGAAAGCGCATCACGGAGTTCGGCTATTGGGATTGTTGCTCGGCGGCTCGATGCTGCCCGGCATCGCAATGGCGCAGGAAACGGGGGGCGGCGACGCGGCGACCGACAGCTTCGCCAGCGAGATCATCGTCACCGCGCAGAAGCGCGAGCAGTCGCTGCAGGACGTGCCGATCGTCGTGACCGTCGCCGGCGCACAGCTCCTCCAGGACGCCGGCGTCAAGGATATCAAGGATCTCACGGTTCTCACCCCGGGGCTCATGGTCGTGTCCACGGCAAACGAGACACAATCGACCGCGCTCATTCGCGGCGTCGGCACGGCCGGCGGCAATGTCGGCCTCGAAAGTTCGGTCGGCGTCGTGATCGACGGCGTCTACCGCCCGCGCACCGGCGTCGCCCTCGGAGACCTCGGCGAAGCCGAACGAATCGAAGTACTCAAAGGCCCGCAGGGCACGCTCTTCGGCAAGAACACCTCGGCTGGCGTGATCAACGTCGTCACCGCGAAACCGAGCTTCGAACCCTTTGCCCGCGGCGAGTTCACCGCCGGCAATTATGACGAGTTCGGCGGTTCGATCTCGGTCAGCGGTCCGATCGTCGCCGACCGCCTCGCGGTCAGCCTGTTCGGTGTCCACCGAAAGCGCGACGGCTATTATGACGTCGTGACCGGCAAAGGGCCGCGCACTATCGACAATGATTCCGACCGCCATTTCTGGTCGCTGCGCGGACAGCTTTATTTCACCGATGATGCCGGCTTCGATGCGCGCCTCATCGGCGACATCACCCGCCGCAACGAGAATTGCTGCGTCGCCGTCCAACTCGTGAACGGCCCGACGACAGCGATCGTGAACGCGCTCGCCGGTGCCGGGGGCGGCGTGCTTTCGCCCGCCGATCCGGAACGGCGCCTTGCCTTCTCGAACCGCGATACGACGCAGAAGATTCGCGACGGCGGCCTCAGCCTCGAGATGAATTACGATCTCGGCGACGCAAAGCTGACTTCGATCACCGCCTGGCGCGACTGGCGCTGGGTCACCGGATCGGATTCTGACTATAGCGGCGCCGACATCCTCTATCGTGAAGCCGACGGCAGCACGATGAACCGGTTCCGCCAGTTCAGCCAGGAACTGCGCGCGAGCGGCTCGACCGGCATGCTCGATTATACCGTGGGCGCCTTCTACGCCCATGAACTTCTCGATAGCCGCGTCGCCCAGATCTACGGCAGCGACTTTCAGCCCTTCCTCAGCCTGCTTTTCTCGGGCGGGACCAATCCTGCCTTTCTGAAACCCATCCTCGATCTGGCGGTCCCCGGCACCGGCTCGCGCGACACCTACCGCCAGACGGGCGACAGCTTCGCGATCTTCACGAACAACAGCCTGAAACTGACCGATGCGCTCGAACTGACGGTGGGCCTTCGCTACACAATCGACCGCAAGAAGGCCGTCGCCGACTTCAATGCCACCGATGGAGGCGCACTCTGCAACGCCGGACAGGCGACGGGGTCGGCCGCCATTATCGGAGCGCTCTGCAATCCCTTCTTCAACTCGAACTTCATCGGCCTGACGAACATGCAGAAGCGGACCGAGAAAGCGCTCAGCGGCACGGCAAAGCTCGCCTATCGCTTCTCGCCCGAACTTATGACCTATGCCAGCTATTCGCGGGGCTACAAGGCGGGCGGCTTCAACCTCGACCGCGTCGCCTTCCCTTATGCTGCCGGTAATCCGACCTCGCTCCAGCCGGTACTCGACACGAGCTTCCCGGGCGAATTCGTCGACAGCTTCGAGCTCGGCTTCAAATCGACGCTCGCCGATCGCCGCCTCTATCTGAACGCTGCCGCTTTCTATCAGGATTATACCGACTATCAGCTCAACGCCTTCAATGGTTTCTTCTTCTCGGTCTTCCCGGTTCCGGAAGTCACATCGAAGGGCGTCGATGCCGACATTCTCTGGCGGCCGAGCAGCGCCTTCACGCTGCAAGGCGGCATCACCTATGCCGATACGCGCTATTCCGAGAAGAACCGCGCGTTACTCTCGCTCACGCCCTCGACCGCGCGCCTGCCTGGCGAGCGCCTCAATCTCGCGCCACTCTGGTCGGCATCGCTGTCGGCGACGCATGAGTTGCCGCTCGGCGGAGGGCTGATGCTGCGCTCCAACGCAAATATGCGCTACAGCTCATCCTATAATGCCGGCACCGACCTCAATCCGCTCAAGGTCCAGAAGGGTTATGCGGTGATCAACGCGCGCATCGGGATCGGCGACGAGGACAAGAGCTGGGGTGTCGAACTCTGGGCGAACAATCTCACCGACAAGCTCTACATGCAGAACAGCTTCGACGCACCGTTCCAGTCGGGCAGCATCAACGCCTTCCTGGGTGCTCCGCGCACCTATGGCGTGACCCTGAGGGCCGGTTTCTGACCTCCCTCTCCTCTCCAAGACTGGCCTCGGTCGCGGAAGCGATCGAGGCCGATTTTGTCGACACCGGCCGCTTCCCCGGCGGCCATCTCCGTATTCTCAGAAATGGCGAGCCCCTTCACGACAGCTGCATCGGCCTGATGGACATCGAGCGCGGCCGGCCATGGCAGAGCGACGCGCTGGTGCGCATCTATTCGATGACCAAGCCTATCGTCTCCACCGCGCTGATGATGCAGATCACACGCGGGCTCGCGCGGCTCGACCAGCCGGTATCGGACTTCCTGTCGGGCTGGCTCGACCAGCGCGTCTGGACCGGCGGCGAGGGCCTGGCACTGGCGACCGAACCCGCAGCCCGCGCCGTCACACTTCGCCACCTGCTGACACACACGGCAGGTCTGACCTACGGCACCAGGCTTGCCTCGGTCGGCGGCGCGAAAATCGAAGACCCCGTTGCCCCGCTCTACTCCGCGGCAGACGCCGCAGCCGCAGGCGGCCTGAGGGCCTATGCGCAGGCAATCGGGCGGCTACCGCTCCGCTATCAACCTGGAACGCGCTGGATGTATTCGGTCGCAACCGATATCGTCGGCGCCATTGTAGAGACCATAGCCGGAAAGCCGCTCGGCGAGCATTTGACCGACGCGATTTTCGCCCCGCTCGGCATGACCGACACCGGCTTTCATGTTCCGCCCGGCAAAGCCGATCGCCTCGCCGCCTGCTATATGGCGACGCCGTGCGGAGCAATGCGGCTTGCGGACGCTCCGGACCGCAGCGATTATCTCCGTCCGCCCACATATGAATCGGGCGGCGGCGGGCTGGTATCGACGATGGACGACTATTGCTGCTTTGCTGACGCACTGCGCCGTGGAGGAGCCCCTCTTATTCACCCCGCGACCCTGGCGACGATGACCGCCAACCAGCTTCCCGGCGGCCATGACCTCAAGGAAGTCGCGCTTGTCAGCGATCCGCGCCTGCTTCCCGAAGCGACCGGCTTCGGCCTCGGGTTTGCGACCACGCTCGACAAAGCGCGCACCGGCCCTGCGGCGACAGGCGATTTTTACTGGAGCGGCGCTGCGACCACGATCTGGTGGGTCGACCCGGCTCGCGATCTTACCGTCCTTTTCCTGACGCAGCTCCTGCCGGCGACGGCCTATGGTTTCCAGGAGTGGCTCAAGCAACGCATCTATGCCGCCCTCGGCTGACCCTTCCCTTATCGCCAGCCATGCGTCACAAGGCGTCATGCCAAAACCCGCAGCCTCGAAGATCGAACCCCTCGAAAGCCAGGGCAAGCCGCAAATGGGTCGCCCCCGCTCGGTCGACGTCGACCGGCGTATCGAGAAGGAGACGCTCGACGTCGTTTCCGAGAAGGGCTTCTCGGGCGTTACCGTCAATGAAATCTGCGAGCGCGCCGGAATCAGCCGGGCGACCTTCTATCGGCGCTATCCCAGTCCGGCTGAAGCGCTGGCGGCAGCCATCAATTCGGCGTTCGAATTCCACACGCCTCCCCACTCCGACGATCCCGTCGAGTATTTGCTCGAGTTCGCCCGCGCGCTCGAGCGCTCCTACTCCGACCCGCGCATCGCGCCCGCAATAGGCTTCCTGATCGGCGAGTATAACGCCAAGCCAGACGTTTACGAACGCCTGCAACAAGGACTGCGGGAGCGCAGGGCGTATGTCCGGGGCGCGTTGGAGGCCGTCGGTTCGCTTCCGCAACAAAGCGAGCTCCCCCTCGATCTTGACGAGGTCCTTGTAATCCTGTCGTCGCTGGCCTGGAATGCGGCGGTCACCAAAAGAAAACTGGACCCCGCCGTCCTGCGAACTGTCATCGCGCGGCTCACGGGTTCGTAGGATGGCCGGCGCACGAACCGCTCCGCGGATTGGTGTTAGCGGCGATATAAAGCGGCCCAGCGAGCGCGGCGCCTGATTGAACGCGGACTGCAGCAGGCAGACCCTTTCGACTCCTTCAACTGAGGAGTCGAACGATGAACGAGCTTATCCAGATTGGCCCGATCAGCCCGCTGCGCCAGCGCCTGATCGACGATATGACCTTGCGCGGGTTCTCCAAGGAGACGCAGCGTAACTATCTTCGCGACGTCGGACGGTTCGCGACCTGGCTGCGTCGCTCGCCCCACACCGCGAGCACAGAGGACATCCGGCAGTTCCAGTTCGAACAGCACCAGGCGGGCGTGCCGGCGCCAACGATGAACAGCATCGTTGGCGCGCTCAGGTTCTTCTTTACCCACACCCTCGACCGCCCCGATCTCGCGCGTAAGCTGATCCGCACCAAGCAGGTCCGCAAGATCCCGGTCGTGTTGACCATGGCCGAGGTGAAGCGGCTGCTCGATGCCACGCGCTCGCTCAAGCACCAGGCAGCCCTGTCGGTCGCCTATGGTGCCGGCTTGCGCGTTGCGGAGGTGGCGGCGCTCAAGGTCAGCGACGTCGACAGCAAGCGGATGCTGCTCCGGATCGAGCGCGGCAAAGGCGGACGCTACCGCAACGCGATGCTGCCCCAAGGCTTGCTCCTGCTGCTGCGCGACTGGTGGCGCGCCGGACGGCAGCAGGGCATCTTGCTGCCTGATGGCTGGCTGTTCCCCGGACAGAGCGCCGCACGAAGGTCGCGACCAAGACTATGCGCGCAGTGATCAGTCCGCTCGACAGGCTCGCGCTCGCATCGCCGAACGAGGAGGCGCCGGACGGCTGAGGCGGATGCGTGCCTCACTCGAGGTCGCCGACGTCTTCCGCGCTGCCGGGCCAACCTACCGCGCCGCCCATGCCGGGCATCTGAGCCTGCATCAGCTCAAGATCATGTCGGCGATCGAGCATTGCCGCACCGCCGCGCTCGGCGGCCACGTGGAGGCCTGTACCGACTGCGGCCACTGGCAGATCGCCTATAACAGCTGCCGCAACCGGCACTGCCCAAGGTGCCAAGGCGCCGCGGCGCGCAGCTGGCTCGAAGCGCGCGAGGCCGACCTTCTCCCGGTCGGCTACTTCCACGTCGTGTTCACACTCCCTGCCGAGGTCGCCGCCATCGCCTATCATAACAAGGCGCTGGTCTATGATCTGCTGTTCAAGGCCGCGGCCGATACGATGCTGACGATCGCCGCTGATCCTAAGCATCTCGGTGCCCGGATCGGCATCACCGCCGTACTCCATACATGGGGATCCGCGCTGACCTATCATCCCCACATCCACATGATCGTACCGGGCGGCGGCATCTCCCGCGATGGAACACGCTGGATATCCGCCCGCCCCGCTTTCCTTTTGTCGGTCCGCGTGCTGGGCGCCCTGTTCCGCCGCCTGTTCCTGACCCGGCTACGCGCCCTCCATGACCGTGGGCAGCTCACCTTCTTCGGCGGCATGACACAGCTTGCCGAACGACGCGCATTCCTGCGCCACCTCTCGCCCGTCAGGAAGAAGCGCTGGGTGGTCTATGCCAAGCCGCCGTTTGCGGGCCCCGAGGCGGTGCTCGCCTATCTGTCGCGATACACCCACCGGGTCGCCATATCGAACAGCCGCCTCCTCCGCTTCGACGACGCCGGGGTCACCTTCCGCTACAAGGATTACCGCAAAGCCGGCGCCGGACGGCAGCAGGTCATGACACTCGCCGCCGACGAGTTCATCCGCCGGTTCCTCCTCCACGCCCTGCCGCGCGGGTTCCACCGCATCCGCCACTATGGCCTCCTCGCCAGCGCACGCCGCAAGGATCATCTCGAACGCGCCCGCCGCCTGCTCGACGTCGCGGCGCCACCCGCCGATGAGCCGACCGACGATGCAGAGCCCCGACCGACATGCCCGTGCTGTGGCGGCATCATGATCGTCATCGAGGTGTTCGAGCGCCGTTATCAGCCTCGCGCGCCGCCACCGCCATCCCTCGCACCCGGGACACCTACGCCGTGATCCGGCACGGCCCATCGCCTTCCTCCTCCAAGGCACACCCGCGCCTGGAAGCGGACCCGCTCGCGCCGGCGCTGCCAAAAAGCAGACGCCGGAACCGCAAAATCGGTCCGTCCGCTTTTTGGCGTCCGCTTTTGCGATCTAAATCCAGACGGTCCGCTGGTCGGGCCCGGCTGTACATTGTTCACGGTGATGCCCCGCGGCGCGAGATCGAGCGCGATCCCCTTCACCATCGCCGCCACCGCGGCCTTTGTCATCTGATAGACGCTCGCGCCCGGAAAGCCCGTGCGGATGGCGACGTTGCTTCCGATGGTGACGACCCGTCCGCCGTCTTTCATCTGGTTGGCTGCCGCCTGGATCGACAGGAATACGCCTCGCACATTGATCCGGAGCATCTCGTCGAGGTCGGCCTCGGGCACCGCGTCGATCGTTGCGATTTTGAAAATCCCGGCATTGACGACGACCGCGTCGAGCTTCCCGAAACAGTCGACCGCAGTCGATACTGCCGCGCGGATATCCTCGGCCTTGCCGCTGTCCGCGCGGATCGCCTTCGCCCGCCCGCCGCGTGCCACGACGCCTTCCTCGATGGCGCGCGCGGCGGCTTCGCTCGAGACATAGGTGAACGCCACTGCGTAGCCATCGCGCGCAAGCCGGTCGACGATCGCTGCGCCGATCCCGCGCGAACCGCCGAACACCAAGGCCGTCTTTCCATTATTGTCCGTCATCGCACATTCCTTTCTTGAACAATCATTCCATAAATAGGCAAAAATTTTCCGGATCACTCAGCATAACGGGTGAACACCCAGTCGCGGTCGCGCACCTTGGCATCGTGACAGGCGAAGCAGGTCCGGTGCTGCGCTTCATCGACCGGCTGCCCGCCGATGAACCGGCCGAACCCCCAGCCTCCGGTGGTTGCAAAGCGCTTGCTGTCCTTCACCATGATCTGCACCGTCGTCGCGTCGCCGGGCACGGTCGCGGACTCGAACTCGGCCGAGGGCGTGCGTTTCCATGCGAGCTTCACCAGGATCGACCCATCCGGAAAGGGCCGGACACCGCGCCGGAACGCATCGACCGCAACGCGATTGCCCAGCACAACGCGCAGTTCGTCGAACGGCGCATCCTCGAGCGCCGGTGCAATCAACTCCCAGCCGCGATAGCCCTCGGGTATCGCGATGCCATATATCGGCGACACCGCCGCGCGAGCCGGCGCGGGCGAGGATAGCGCCGCCGACGATATCGAGACCGCCGCGACGGCAGCCGCGACACTCAGCAGCGCGGGACCGAAGCGCATCACCGCCCCGCCATCCGGCCCGCATCAACGATCGCGCGCGCAAAATCCTGCGGCGCTTCCTGTGGCAGGTTATGCCCGATGCCGCCTTTGCTCGTGCGGTGCTTATAGGGACCGGTGAATTTGGCCCGATAGTCCTGCGGCAGCGGGTGCGGCGCGCCATTGTCGTCGCCTTCGAGCGTGATCGTCGGCACCGCGATGGTCGGGAAGGTCGCGAGCTTCGCTTCGATCGCGTCGTAGCGCGCCTCACCCTCGGCAAGCCCCAGCCGCCAGCGATAATTATGGATGCTGATCGCGACATGATCGGGATTAGCGAGCGCCGCCGCCGATCGCGCGAACACCGCCTCGTCGAACGCCCAGCTTGGCGACGCCGTTGTCCAGATCAGCCGCGCGAAATCATGCGTGTTGGCGGCATAGCCTTGCCGACCGCGCTCGGTCGCGAAATAATATTGATACCACCAACGCCGTTCGGCTTCAGGCGACAGCGGTTTGACGTTCGCGGCCTGGCTGCCGATCAGATAGCCACTGACCGAAACGAGCGCGCGGACGCGTTCGGGGCGAAGCGCGGCGAGGATGCATGCGGTGCGCGCACCCCAGTCGCAGCCGCCGACGATCGCCCGGTCGATCCGGAGCGCGTCGAGAAAGTCGAGCGCATCCATCGCGAGCGCGGCCTGCTGTCCGTTGCGCGGGGACGCATCGGACAGGAAGCGCGTCGCGCCATAGCCGCGCAGATAGGGCACAAGAACACGATACCCCTGCGCCCCCAGCAACTGTGCCGCATCGGCATAGGTGTGGATGTCATAAGGCCAGCCATGGACGAGCAGCACCGGCGTGCCGTTCGCCGGGCCGACCTCGACATAGGCGACGTCGAGCAGGCTCGTCTGCACATGCTTGAGCGGTCCGAACTCTGCAGGTGCTGCCCCACCCGCGCGCGCGGGCGCGGCAAGCAGCATCGTCGCGGCCGAGCCGGCCAGCGCCTGTGCCATGAAGCCGCGGCGATCGGTGTTCTGAAACAGGGTCATCTTATCGTCTCCTCGATGGCCTCAGGGGATGAGCAACAGCTTGCCGGTGCTCCGGCGGCTTTCCATGTCGGCATGCGCGCGCACCGTATCGGCAAGCGGATAGACGCCGCCTATCTCGACCCGCAGCTTCCCTTCCATAATCCATTGGAATAATTGCGCTGTTCGCTCGCGCAGCAAGGCGGGCGTCGGGATATGGTCCGAAAAGACGGCATAGCCGAGCTTGATGCTCTTCGGCAGGCTCATGATATCGATCGGCCCCGGTCCGCCGAGCACCGGGCCGAACCAGCAGAATGTGCCCGAGCGCCGAAGCGACGCGAGCGAGTCCGCGAAGGTCGCCGGAGCCGAACCGTCGAAAACGACGTTCACCCCCTCGCCGCCGGTCATCCCGAGGACTTGGTCGGCGAAACTCCCCTCGGCATCGACGATGACATGGTCGGCACCGGCGCTGCGCGCCGCTTCGACTTTCGCCGCGCTCGACACGCGCCCGATCACCGTGCCGCCGCGCAGCTTGACGATCTGCGTGAGCAGCATGCCGAGACCACCGGCGGCGGCATGGACGAGCGCGACGTCGCCGGGCTGCACGGGGTAGAAGTCGGTCGCGAAATGGCTGGCGGTCAGCCCCTGCATCATGATCGCCGCCGCGGTGCGGTCGTCGATCGCGTCGGGAATGCGAACCAGCGCCCCCTCAGGCACCTCGACCTGTTCGGCATAGCTTCCGGGCGCATAGACCCAGGCGACACGGTCACCGATCGCAAAGCCGGCAACCCCCACGCCCAGCCCCACCACGCGTCCCGCGCCTTCGACCCCGATCACCTTGGGGTTCGGCACGTCGGTCCACGCCATGCCCCGGCGTATCCCGATATCCATGAAATTGACGCCTGCGGCGGCGATCTCGACGACCACCTTGCCCGGGCCCGGCACAGGTTCGGGAACATCGATCAGGTCGAGCGCGCCGTCGGGCGATGTCATTGCAATTGCCTTCATCTCATCTTCCTTATTGAATGATCGTTCCATAACTAGTCAAAAAAAGAGGGTCAGCGAAGCGCCCGCAGCGTCAATTCGCCAAGGCTGGCCAGATGATCGGGACTGGCCCCCCCCCGGGCGGCAATCCGTATCCCCGCAAAACTCGCTACGAACCAGGTCGCGATGGTGTCGGAATCGAGATCGGCGGCAATGTCGCCGTCCGCCTGCGCCGCCTCGACCTGCGCGACAATCGCGGTGCGAAGCGAACGATCGGCCGCCGCTCGAACTTCGTTGAGGGCGGGCCAGGATGTCCCAAGTTCTGCGATGGAATTGACGCCGAGACATGGCTGACCTGCTTCCCGAACCACGCGATCGACCATCGCGCGAATGCCGTCGATTGCCCGCTCGCCCGTCCGGAGAACGGCTCGGTGCGCTTGCGTCTCACCGAGCGCGTAGCGCCGCACCGCTGCGCTGTAGAGTCCCGCCTTGTCACCGAAACTGTTGTACAGGCTCTGCCGCCCAATCCCCATGGCGTCGACCAGCATCTGCGCCGAGGTACCTTCATAGCCGTGCTCACGGAATACGCCGATTGCCGCATCAAGCGCCACATCATCGTCAAAGGTCTTCGGTCTCGCCATGCTGCATACATAGATATTATGGAACGATTGTTCAATAACAATTTTGCATTCGCGATCTTAGTTGCTCACATCGTGCCGTTTTGGCCGTTAGCGGCCGGTCCGCTTTGGTTCCGAAATCTGCGATAGCTGCCCTTCACCTATCACCAATTGAAGGAGACGCGGTACGAATGACACGCGAGTTGCATCGCGCCGGATTCGGGCTCGAATAGGCAGCTTTCGTTACGCACCGTGCTTGTAAGTCCCCGGAACCCAGTGAAATTTGCCTCTTTCCCCGCCATGCGCTCCAGCGCGCGCCGCAGCCGATTGACACTGCCGCGCCTTGCTAGGGCGTTCAATCCGTCGCGCGACTGCCGACTCTAGCCCAAAGCCCCCAAAAGTACGGCTCCGTCGCACCGCGATCGACTTCCGTCGCTTTCATGGAGTGCCTCGCCGGGCGCGACCTACCAATCGCGCTGCGGTCTGCCGCAAGCGGGCGCGGTACGGCAAGGCGATTGCGCCAAGTCGCCCGGGGTTGGGGTGTCGAAGCTCCCCACACCCTTCCGCGCCATAAATTCACGAGGCCCGTCAACACTCGACGCCCAGAGGTGCGCAGGTGAAGGGCGGGGAAAAAGGGCATATTATGAAAAAACGAAATATGATGATGGCCAGCTTGCTCTGCGGCTCAAGCGCTGCTTGCGTTCTCTTGCCGGCGAGCAGCTTACTTTTTGTGGCGCCAGCCTATGCCCAGAGCCAGCCAGCGGCGGATACTCCACCGCCCCGAACCGAACAGCTTGTCGGCGTCGGCGAGGCGGCAGCGACGGACGAAGAAATCGTCGTCACGGGTTCGCTGTTTCGTCGCACCAACGCGGAAACACCCTCGCCGGTTACAGTGCTGTCGTCGACGACGCTCGAGCAGCGCGGTTTCAACACCGTCGCCGAAGCGCTTCAGCGCGTCACCGCAGGCAATGCGGGCACGATGACGCAGGGCTGGAACTCGGGCAACAATTTTGCCGCCGGGGCCAACGCCGTAGCGCTCCGCGGACTGACCGTCCAATCGACGCTCAGTGTGTTCGACGGACTGCGTATGGCGCCTTATCCGCTCGCGGATGACGGCCAGCGCAATTTCGTCGATCTCAACACGATTCCGAACGCCGTCATCGAGCGCATCGAAGTCCTGCGCGACGGCGCGTCATCGACCTATGGCGCTGACGCTGTCGCGGGCGTCATCAACGTGATCACCAAAAAGCAGATCGAGGGCCTGCATGCCAATGGATCGGCCGGTGTTTCGCAGCGCGGCGACGCGGGCGAGATCCGGTTCGACGCGACCTATGGTTATGGCAGCCTCGCCGATCAGGGCTTCAATGTCTATGTCAGCGGCGAATATCTGAAGCAGGATGCGCTATGGGCCCGCGACCGCGGCTATCCGTACAACACCGCCGACTGGAGCAATATCTGCAATGCAGCGGGCTCGTGCCTGCCCAACCTCAACCCGAATAGCGTCAGCCCCGACGGCTTCTTCAACGGCTTCTCTGCTGTTCCCGGCGTGGCCGCCGTTCGTCCGGTGACCACCGAGGGGGGAAATATCGGTGCCGGGCGCTTTGCCTATCTGAACCCGGCGGCGGGATGCGGTCTTTGGGACACTATCCAGCTGACGCCCGAGCAGGTCGAAGGAGCGGCGACTGCGCCGGCTAACGGCCGTGCCTGCACCTATAATCCGACGGGCCAATATTCGATGCTGCAGCCCGATATCGAGCGTTATGGATTCACCGCGCGCTTTACGGCGAACCTCGGCGAGGATCATCAGCTTTACGTGCAGGGTAATTTCTATCAGACGAACACTTTTTCATCGTCGGCACCGCGCAGCTGGACCGATCGTCCGACCGTTCCACGCAGCGGCGCGGTTGTCTATAATGTGATCGCGCCCGTCTATGTCTGCCCCACAGGCATCGGCACGCTCAACGGAGTGGGAACCGGGTGCAACGCAACGAATGGTGTGCTCAATCCGTACAACCCCTACGCGGGCGCGGGCCAGACTGCACAGATCCAGTTCATGCCGGATCGTCCAACCACCGACGAAACATCAGGGCGTTCTCTGCGCGGTGCGATCGGCCTTTCGGGTTCATTCGGGGACAGCTGGCGCTATTCGGCTGAATTCACGGCGTCAAACGTACAGCTCACCCGCGTCCAGAACGGCTATGCGATTCCGCAGCGGATCATGGACGTGGTCGCGCGCGGGACATTCAACTTTGCCAATCCCGAAGCCAACTCGCAGGCGGTATGGGATTATGTGATGCCGACGAACATCACGCGATCGGAATCGAACCTGTGGCAGGCCACCGCCAACGTCACGCGTTCGCTGTTCGAATTGCCGGGCGGCACGCTAGAAGCTGCTTTGGGTGTCGCCTATCGTCACGAATCGATCGATGCACCCAGCGCCAATCCACAGAACGACGCCCATCCCTATGATCGCTATTATGTAATCAATGCCGTCGGCACATCGGGCAACCGCAACGTCTTCTCCGGGTTCGGGGAAATCAATGCGCCGATCCTAGAACAGCTCGAAGTCAATCTGTCGGGACGCTACGACAGCTATTCTACCGGACAGAGCAGTTTCTCGCCGAAGGTGGGCGTCAAGGTCACGCCGATCCCGCAGATCGCTTTGCGCGGCACCTGGTCAAAGGGTTTCCGCATTCCGAGCTTCAACGAATCCTTCGGTACACCGACGACCGGCTTCGTATCGCAGGGCGGCGGCACCTTCTGTGCGACCTATGTCGCATTCTGCGCGGCGCATGGCAACAATGCCTATGCGACCTCGCCGTTTTCGGTGGGCCTGACCAACGTCGGCAATCCGAAACTGTCCCCGGAGCGGTCCGAAAATATCACACTTGGCGCGATCTTCGAGCCGATTCCGAACGTAAGTTTCACGGTCGATTTGTGGCGGATCAAGGTACGCGACCAGATCGTCGGCGTCAGCAACATCGGCCCGGTCATCGCTGCCTATTACGCCAACAACGGGGTAGTGAACATTCGGGGCTTCACCGTGACTCCCGGCGTTGTCGACCAGGCAAACCCCAACGCGCTGCCACACATCGGCACCATCCTTGCGTCATATGCCAATGCCAACCGGCAGGAACTTCAGGGTGTCGATCTTGGCGTCAACGCACGGTTCGACCTGACCGACAATCTGCGCCTGACGAGCTCGTTCGAGGCGTCCTATCTCGACAGGAACCATCTGACGTTGGTCGATCCCGTGACGGGCGAAGCCCAGGATCCGCAAAAGTTCGAGGGGACGCTCAGCCCCTGCAACACGACGTCCTGCTCGGGTTCGCCGAAGTGGCGCGCCACGTGGCAGAACACGCTGGCGTTCGGCAATACGACGGTGTCGGCAACGGCCTACTACACCGCCGGCTATCACGTCTCGCAAGTCGATTTCGGCGCGACGCCGGGCGATTGCGAAAGCGCGGTAGACGCGGGTGCAGCAGCCTATCCCGACGGAACCCCCGTGATGTGCAAGTCGAAGGCGATCTGGAACGTAGATCTGACCGCGTCGCAGAAAGTGAACGACAATTTCACCGTCTATGCCAACGTCCTGAATCTGTTCGATACCAAGGCGCCGTTCGATCCGAACGCGGCCTATGGCATTTATGGTTACAACCCGGCGTGGGCGGGCCCGAACATCATGGGCCGCTACTTCCGCATCGGCGCCAAGCTCGACTTCTAAGCTGTCAGAACCAAGCAGCTGGGGGGCGGCATTTATCGCCGCCCCCCTTTTTTTGCGCATAATTGGTGGCGATAGTCTGCCCGGAACGACGTCTTTCCGATCAACCGCGGGCGCGGAGACAACTTCGCTGGTCTATTC
>JAEWIL010000126.1 GCA_023387085.1 Pseudomonadota bacterium
CGCGACGGGGGGATGGCCGCACGTTCCCGAATTTCCGGGTAGCGAACTTGCAATCACCTCGAACGAGGTCTTCCATCTCGATGCGTTGCCGAAACGGATCGTGATCGCCGGCGGTGGTTATATCGCCAATGAATTTGCGGGCATCTTCAATGAATTCGGCAGCAAGGTGACGATCGTCAATCGCGGCGACACGATCCTGCGCGGCTATGACGAGCAGATCCGCGACCGGCTGCTGCAGATTTCGATGACCAAGGGCATCGATTTCAAATTCAACGCGCCGTTCCAGTCGATCGAAAAGAATGAGGACGGTTCGCTCACGGTCATGCTTGAGGGCTGTGAGCCCATGATCACCGATGCCGTACTCGTCGCGGCGGGGCGCGTCCCGAACACGAAGGGGCTCGGCATCGAGGAGATCGGTGTCGAACTCGACGCGCACGGGGCAGTCAAGGTCGACGAAACAAGCCAGTCGTCAGTGCCGAGCATCTATGCCGTCGGCGACGTCACCAACCGCATCCAGCTCACGCCGGTGGCCATCCGCGAAGGGCAGGCGTTCGCCGACAGTGTGTTCGGTGGCAAGCCAACCGTCGTCGACTATGCCAACGTCCCGAGCGCGGTGTTCAGCCATCCGCCGATCGGCGCGGTCGGAATGACCGAGGCCGAGGCGCGCAACAAGCTCGGCTCGATCCGCACCTACACCAGCGATTTCCGCGCGATGAAGAACGTCCTTGCCGGCCGCAACGAGCGCGCGCTCTACAAGATGGTGGTCAACGCCGCGACCGATCAGGTTGTCGGGCTGCACATGATCGGCCCCGACGCGCCTGAAATCTTGCAGGCGGCGGCGATCGCGGTGAAGGCGGGGCTGACCAAGGCCGATTTCGATGCAACCGTCGCGCTGCACCCGAGCATGGCCGAGGAACTGGTGCTGCTGAAATAAGGTTTCGGCCTGCAACCCTCATGCGCTATTCTCCCGGAGAGAATGAGGGAGGGGCGAATGGCGGGCACGGCATTGGTTACCGGAGGAAGCGGCTATATCGCGGGCTTCCTGATCCGGCAGTTGATCGACAATGGCTGGACTATCCACACGACGGTCCGCAACCTGAAACGCGAGCCGGAGGTTCGCGGCTGGCTGGGCGTCGATAACGAGCGGCTCAAATTCTTCGCCGCCGATCTGGAGCATGACGCCGGGTGGGCGGAAAGCATCGCGGGCTGTACGCATGTCGCGCACGTCGCCTCGCCCTTTCCGCTCGGGGTGCCGAAGCATGCCGACGAGCTGGTCGTTCCGGCGCGCGAAGGGGCGCTTCGCGCATTGCGCTTCGCCCGCGCTGCGGGGATCAAACGTTTCGTCCTCACCTCGTCGATGGCGGCGATCGCTTATGGTCATGGGGATGGCGGCGGCATTTACAGCGAAGCCGATTGGACCAATCTCGATAATCCGGGGGTCATGCCCTATCCGCGTTCGAAGACGGTTGCCGAGCGCGCCGCGCGCGACTGGGTGGCGGCCGAAGGCGGCGACATGGAATTCGCGTCGGTGAACCCGGCAGGGGTGTTCGGGCCCTTGCTCTCCGACGATCTGTCGACGTCGATCGAACTGGTGAAGCAGTTGCTGGAGGGCAAGGTGCCGATGTGCCCCGACATCGGCTTTGGCATCGTTGACGTGCGCGATGTCGCCGACCTTCACTATCGCGCGCTGACCGCGCCCGGCGTTCGCGATGAGCGCTATGTCTGCTCGGGGCCGTTCCTCAAGATGATCGACCTCGCGAACATCCTGACCGCGAACCTTGGCGACCAAGCGAAGAAGGTGCCGACGAAGAAAATGCCCGACTGGCTGCTCAAGCTGTTCGCGCTGGTACGGCCCGAACTCAAGCAACTTGTCGTCGAACTCGGCAATGTCCGTGGCGGCGACAGCCGTCACGCGATGGAAACGCTCGGCTGGACGATGCGGCCGCCCGAGGAAGCGATCCTCGCGACGGCGCATAGTCTGATCGAGCGGGGGATTGTGAAGGTCTAGGCGACGGTCGGAACGATCCCGCCCTCGGCGCGGATCGCGGCGCCGTTGGTGACCGCGGCGAGCGGGCTCGCGAGATAGGTCACCATCGACCCGATTTCGTCCGCCTCGATCAGGCGGCGGATCAGCGACAGCGGGCGCAGCTCGTCGAAGAAGGCCTTCTCGCGTTCGGCTTCGGAGGCTTCGGGGTTCGACACCACCGAGCGGATGAAATCGACGATCCCTTCGGAGCGCGTCGGCCCGGGCATCACGGTGTTGACGGTGACGCCTGTGCCGCGCGTCTGCTCCGCCAGTCCGCGCGCAATCGCGAGCTGCGCGGTCTTGGTCGTGCCATAATGTACCATCTCGGCGGGCGGCAACAGGCCGCTTTCGCTCGCGATGAAGATCACGCGGCCCCAGTTGTTTTCGAGCATCCTGGGGAAGTAATGCCGCGACAGCCGCGCACCGCTGACGACATTGACCTCGAAGATATGGTGCCAGTCAGCGTCGCTGATCTCGGTGAAAGGCTTGGCTTCATAGATGCCGAGATTGTTGACGAGAATGTCGGTGTCGGGGACTGCGGCGATCAGCGCTTCGGCGCCTTCGGCCGTAGCGGGGTCGGCGAGGATAGCGCGGATTGTGCCCGAATTCGACAGGTCTGCCGCGGCCTCGTCCAGTTTCTGCCGGTTGCGGCCCGTGATGGCGACATCGACGCCTTCCTCGGCGAGGCGCTTCGCGATCGCGAAGCCGATGCCGGCGGTAGAGCCGGTGACGATGGCGGTTTTGCCCTTGAGTTTCAGGTCCATCGATAATCTCCTTTCGGTCGTACCTTGTTCGATGCCCCGAAGATAGCGTTTCGCGCCATTATTGATTAGGATGCGCTTCATCATTTCAGTGATGATCCAAAATCAGGAATGACGATGGACAACCGGTTCGGCGATATCGAGACGTTCCTGGCCGTGGCGAATGGCCGCAGCCTTGCTTCGGCCGCCAAGGCGTTGCGGCTCACGCCCTCCGCGGTCAGCCGGAGCATTGCGCGGCTGGAGCAGCGACTTGGCGTCACGCTGATGCGGCGCACAACACGTTCGCTCGCGCTGACGGCCGAAGGGCAGGCCTATCGCGAGCGGATGAGTGTGCTGCTCGCCGATATCGCGACCGTCGAGGCAGGATTGGGGCGCGAGGGGCAGGGGCCGCGCGGGCTGCTACGCGTCAATGCCTCGCCGTCGATCGGAACTATGGGTCTGCTGCCGATCATGCCGCGCTTCACGGCGCGCTATCCCGACATCGTCGTTGACCTCGCGCTGTCGGACACGATCGTCGACCTGGTCGAGGAGCGCGCCGACATTGCGATCCGCATCGGTCCGCTGCGCGACACCAGCCTGCGCGCCAAGAAGCTGGGGCACAGCCGCATGATCCTGGTCGCAAGCCCCGATTATCTTGCGCGGCGCAGCGTGCCGCAACATCCCGACGATCTCGACGCGCACGACTGCCTGCGCTTCAGTTTTCGCCGCTCGGTCGACAGTTGGCCCTTCCGTATCGGCGGCAAGCTCGTCCACCGTCCCGTTCATGGCAGCTTCTTCGGTAATTCGGGCGAGGTCGTGCGCCAGATGGCGGTCGCGGGCGGCGGTATCGCGCGGCACGGGCGTTTTCACGTCGCGGGGGATTTGAAGGCCGGCCGGCTCGTCGAAGTCCTCCAAGATTTCAATCCCGGCGATGGCGAGGACATCCACGCGCTTTACGCGCCCGAGGACCGCGCCGCCGCGCGCATACGCGCCTTTCTCGATTTCCTCGACCAGGAGTTGGTGATTGCGGGCTAGCCGATGCGGTACGGCACGACGCCGCGCCGGTCGGGATCGACGAGGATCGGGCGGTCGTTCGGCGGGAAGGCGCGCTGATCGCAATCGTCGCGCGGGCAAATGCGGCACGATGAACCGATGCGCGTCGCGGCTTGCGGCGCGGCGACATCGACCCCGTCGGCATAGACGAAATCGCCGGCGTATTGCGCCTCGCAACCGAGCGCCACCGCATAGCGTCGGGGGCTGCGCGCATAGCTGCCCGACGGCTTCACCAGCCCCTTCGCCATCGACACATAGCGCAGACCGTCGGGTGTCTCGGCAAGCTGGAACAATATGCGGTCGGGAATCGCCGCGGCCTCGTGAACGACCCACAGCGGGCACGCGCCGCCGAAGCGCGCGAACTGCAGCCGCGTCGCGCTGTGGCGCTTGGTGATGTTGCCCGCCATGTCGACGCGGCAGAAGAACATCGGGATGCCGCGCGCGCCGGGGCGCTGGAGCGTCGAGAGGCGGTGGCACGCCTGTTCGAAGCTGACCCCATATTCAAGGCGCAGCCGGTCGATGTCGTGGCGCACCGCCCGGGCGCTGGCGCGGAACGGGCCATAGGGCATCAGCACCGCGCCAGCCGCATAATTGGCGAGGCCGATGTGCAGCAGTTGCCGCGCGGCGGCGGTACGCAGCGGCGATGCTTCGACGACCGCCGCGATCTCGTTCGCGAGCGCCAATGCGACGAGTTGGTGCGCGAGCTGGAAGCGGCGTGTCTCGGCGGGCTGCGACGGATCGATGACAAGGTGGCGCATCGTCGCGTCGAAGTCGCGCAGCGCCTGCGCCTGGTTGTACACGATCGAAATGCCGAGAGCGTCGCGCAGCCGCCTTTCGATCGTCTCGATCGCGGGCGAGGGATCGCGCCCGCGGAGCTGCCCCGCCAGCGCTTCGGCGGCGCGGTCGATGCTGTCGACATAATTGCCCGCATCGTGGAACCAGTCGCGGACCTCTTCCCACGGCAGCCGGCTGCCCTCGGCGGTGCCGCCGGTCAGCGCCTCGTCGATGATCTGGAGGCGCTGTCCGGCGCGGCGATAGGCGGCATGGAGCGCAACGAACAGGTCGGCGAGCTGCGGTTGCTGGAGGGCCGCGCGTTCGAGCTGTTCGGGCGGCAGCGGTGCGGCGGCGAACAGCGGATCGGCCGCCGCCTCGCGCAGCGCGCCCGCGCGGCGGTCGCCCGCGTCGGCCGCGACCTCGTCCCATTCGAGCGGAAACAGCTTTTGCAGGCGGTCGAGCAGCGCGGGAGTCAGCGGACGGTCGTCATGCTCGATCTGGCTGAGATAGGAGGCGGAGATGCCGAGCTGCGCGGCGAAGTCGGCCTGCCGGATCGCGCGCGTTTCCCGAAGTTGGCGAAGTTGCCGCCCAGCGTAAAGTCGCGTTGGTGCCATCCGCGCGATACTACTTTGCAAAACGGCACTTTGCAACTTTGCAAATTCGCATTTGCATCGACGCCCGCGCGCAGGCAGACGGCGCATTCGACACTATCGGAGAGCCGCATGTCCGCCAATATCGCCGAAATGGAAGCCCGCCGTGCCGCCGCCGCTCTGGGCGGGGGCCAGAAGCGCATCGACGCGCAGCATGCCAAGGGCAAGCTGACCGCGCGCGAACGGCTCGACGTATTGCTCGACGAGGGATCGTTCGAGGAGCTCGACACTTATGTCGAGCATGACTGCGTCGATTTCGGCATGCAGGACCAGAAGATTCCGGGCGACGGTGTCGTGACCGGCAGCGGCACGATCAACGGCCGCCTCGTCTATGTATTCAGCCAGGATTTCACCGTCTTCGGCGGCTCGCTGTCGAAGCGCCACGCTGAGAAGATCTGCAAAGTGATGGAAAAAGCGATGCTCGTCGGCGCGCCGATCATCGGCCTGAATGACTCGGGCGGCGCGCGCATCCAGGAAGGCGTCGCCTCGCTGGGCGGCTATGCCGACGTGTTCCAGCGCAATGTGCTTGCGAGCGGCGTGGTGCCGCAGATCTCGCTGATCATGGGGCCGTGCGCGGGCGGGGCAGTTTACAGCCCCGCGATGACCGACTTCATCTTCATGGTGAAGGACAGCAGTTACATGTTCGTCACGGGCCCCGATGTTGTCAAAACGGTGACCAACGAGGTCGTGACGCAGGAAGAACTCGGCGGCGCGATCACGCACACGACGAAAAGCTCGGTTGCCGATCTGGCGCTCGAGAACGACATCGAGGCGCTGCTCGCGGCGCGCGACTTCTTCGACTATCTGCCCGAAAACAACCGCAGTGGCGTGCCCGTGCGCCCGACCAGCGATCCCTATGACCGCGAGGAGAAGAGCCTCGATACCCTGATCCCGCCGAATGCGAACCAGCCGTACGACATGCACGAGTTGATCCGCAAAACGGTCGACGAGGGCGATTTCTTCGAGGTGCAGCCGGCGCACGCCGCGAACATCATCTGCGGTTTCGGGCGCATCGAGGGCCGCACCGTCGGCATCGTCGCGAACCAGCCGCTGGTGCTCGCGGGCGTGCTCGACATCAATTCGTCGAAAAAGGCCGCGCGCTTCGTACGCTTCTGCGACGCGTTCGAGATTCCGATCGTGACGTTTGTCGACGTCCCCGGCTTCCTGCCCGGCACCGCGCAGGAATATAATGGCATCATCAAGCATGGCGCGAAGCTGCTCTTCGCCTATGCCGAGGCAACGGTGCCCAAGATCACGGTCATCACGCGCAAGGCCTATGGCGGCGCCTATGACGTGATGGCGTCGAAGCATCTGCGCGGCGATTTGAACTATGCATGGCCGACCGCGGAGATCGCGGTGATGGGCGCGAAGGGCGCGGTCGAGATCATCTTCCGCAGCGACATCGGCGACCCCGAAAAGATCGCCGAACGGACGAAGGAATATGAGGACCGCTTCGCCAACCCGTTCGTCGCGGCGCAGCGCGGCTATATCGACGAGGTGATCTATCCGCACTCGACGCGGCGCCGGATCGCGCTGGGGCTAAGGAAGCTCAGGAACAAGCAGTTGGAGAATCCCTGGAAAAAGCACGACAATATTCCGTTGTAATTTCCGGGTCACCCCGGACACGATCCGGGGTCCATTCTCGCGGCGCCGGAGGGATGGATGCCGGATCAAGTCTGGCACGACGAAATGGGCGGGTTGGGATGATTGTGATGCCCGGCACATCGTCGTTGCCGGGGTGGAGGCAAGAACGGGATGCGGCTGGCTGCCGCGATGGTCTTGATTTTCAATGAGGTTTGAAAATGCGTAAGCTTGCTTTCCCCCTCTTGCTCGCCGCGGCCCTTCTGGCCGCGCCCGCCGCGTCGGCGTTCGATCCCGACACGCCGGTGGATGAAAAGAAGGAAGCCTTTCCGGTCGTGCTCGGCAGCGACGAGGACACGGCGATCGAGCTCGCGTTCCGTGCCGCCTTCGAGCTTCCGAAGGGCGCCGGGGCGGAAGCCGAGCGCGTGATCGATGATCGCACCTATCATTTCCGCCCCGTCGCGATCCATACGATGGAGAATGGTGTTGCCGTGCTGCTGAGCGTCGGATCGCTCGAGGATGCCGGGCACAGCGAAGGCGGCGTGAACGCGGTCCACTATCTGAAGGGAAGCCCGACGGGCTGGGTGAAGCAGGGCGAGTGGATCGGGCTCGGCGCGACCGGGACAGTGGGCAATGGCGCGACGAGCTGGGCCTTTACCAGCCTGCTCGGGACGAACCCCTATCTGGTCACCGCCGGCGGCGGCGTGTGGCAGGGTTGCCTTGTCAGCAGCGCGGTCGTGACCGAACTGGCGCCCGCGGGCCCGGTCGATCGCGGCGGCTTTACCGATGCGATGAGTTCGGGCGCGGGCATCGGCCAGACCGAGCAGGGCTATGACGGCCAGATCGTCGCGGCGGTGCCGGGCAAAAGCTTCACTGTCGGCTACACCGGCACCAAGGCGTTCAAGCAGCAATATGTGCTGAAGGACGGAAAATATGCGCTTGTGGGCAAAGACAACGTCCCCGGCTGCTGAGGAGAATGGAATGAAACTGGGCCGCCTCAACCATATCGGCGTTGCGACGCCGTCGATCGCCGACAGCATCGTCTTTTACCGCGATGTGATGGGCGCGACGCAGATTCATGAGCCGTTCGACCTGCCCGATCAGGGGGTGAAGGTGTGTTTCGTCGATACGCCGGGTGCCGATGGCGCGCTGAACGGGACGCAGATCGAGCTGATCGAACCCTTGCCCGCCAACACCTCGATCGCGGGCTTTCTCGAAAAGAACCCGGCGGGTGGGCAGCATCATATGTGCTACGAAGTGCCCGACATTCACGTCGCCAAGGCGGAGTTCGAGGCGATGGGCAAGCGTGTGCTCGGCGAGCCGCGGATCGGGGCGCATGGCACGCTGATCTTCTTCGTCCATCCGCGCGATATGGGCGGGGTGCTGACCGAGATCATGGAGACGCCGAAGGAGGCGCACTAACCCTTTATTCCCTCTCCCATGGGGAGAGGGTTGCGAAGCCTTGCCAGCTTGATGGCTAGGCGAAGCTGGGTGAGGGGATGGACGCTATCGAGAGGGCAGAGACCCTCACCAACTCCGCCTAGGCCTTACGGCCAAGGCTTCGTATCCTCTCCCAGCGGGAGAGGAGGTATGGAACGAGACTGCATATGACCGACAAACCGACGCTGGACCAATGGGCCGAAGCCGCCGCCAAGGAAGTGAAGGGCAAGGACCTGACCTGGCACACGCCCGAGGGGATCGACGTCAAGCCGCTCTATACCGCGGAAGATGTGACCGCCGACCCGGGCCTGCCCGGTTTCGCGCCTTTCACACGCGGCGTGCGCGCGTCGATGTATGCAGGGCGGCCGTGGACGATCCGCCAATATGCGGGCTTTTCGACCGCCGAGGAATCGAACGCTTTCTATCGCCGTAACCTCGCCGCGGGGCAGAAGGGCCTGTCGGTCGCCTTCGACCTTGCGACGCATCGCGGCTATGACAGCGACCATCCGCGCGTCGTCGGCGACGTCGGCAAAGCGGGCGTCGCGATCGACAGCGTCGAGGATATGAAGATCCTCTTCGACGGCATCCCGCTCGACCAGATGTCGGTGTCGATGACGATGAACGGCGCGGTGATCCCGATCCTCGCCTTCTTCATCGTCGCGGGCGAGGAGCAGGGGGTCGATCGCAAGCTGCTCGACGGGACCATCCAGAACGACATCCTGAAGGAGTTCATGGTCCGCAACACCTATATCTACCCGCCCGAGCCCTCAATGCGGATCATCTCGGACATTTTCGGCTACACCAGCCGCGAGATGCCCAAATTCAACAGCATCTCCATCTCCGGCTACCATATGCAGGAAGCCGGCGCGACGCAGGTGCAGGAACTGGCGTTCACGATTGCCGACGGCGCCGAATATGTACGTTATGGCGTCGCATCGGGGCTCGACATCGACAAGTTCGCCGGGCGCCTGTCGTTCTTCTTCGCGATCGGCATGAACTTCTTCATGGAGATCGCGAAGCTGCGCGCCGCGCGCGTGCTGTGGCACCGCGTGATGACCAACCTCGGCGCCAAGGACGAGCGGTCGAAGATGCTGCGCACCCACTGCCAGACGTCGGGCGTCTCGCTGACCGAGCAGGATCCCTATAACAACGTCATGCGCACGACGATCGAGGCGATGGCCGCGATGCTGGGCGGCACGCAGTCGCTCCACACCAATGCGCTCGACGAGGCGATTGCGCTGCCGACCGACTTCTCGGCGCGCATCGCGCGCAACACGCAGATCGTCATCCAGGAAGAGACCGGGATGACCAAGGTCATCGATCCGCTCGGCGGCTCCTATTATGTCGAGGCGCTGACGCAGGAGCTGGTCGACAAGGCGTGGGAGATCATCGAGCGCGTCGAGAAGGAAGGCGGGATGGCGAAGGCCGTCGCCGCCGGCTGGCCCAAGGCGATGATCGAGACCGCCGCCGCCGTGCGGCAGGCGCGCGTCGACCGCGGCGACGATGTGATCGTCGGGGTCAACAAATATCGCCTCGCGAACGAAGACCTGCTCGAAACGCTCGAGGTCGACAATAGCAAGGTCCGCGAGGCGCAGGTCGCGCGCATCAACAAGGTGAAGGCGAGCCGCGACGAGGCGGCGTGCCAGGCGGCGCTGACGGCGTTGCGCGATGCCGCGGCGGGCGCGCAATCGATCGAGAATAATCTCCTCGCGCACGCGGTCGAGGCGGCGCGCGCCCGCGCGACGCTCGGCGAGATTTCGTCGGCGATGGAGGAGAGCTTCCAGCGTTATGGGACGCAGCCGACGCCGGTGAAGGGCGTCTACGCCGCGCCCTATCAGGGCGATCCGCGCTGGCAGCAAGTGCTCGACGGTGTCGCCGCGGTCGAGCGCCGCATGGGGCGCAAGCCCAAGTTGCTCGTCGCCAAGATGGGGCAGGACGGGCACGATCGCGGCGCCAACGTCATTGCGTCGGCATTTGGCGACATGGGCTTTGATGTCGTGTCGGGGCCGCTGTTCCAGACGCCCGAGGAGACAGTCGTGCTGGCGCTCGAATCGCAAGTCGACGTTGTCGGCGCATCGAGCCTCGCCGCGGGGCACAAGACGTTGATCCCCGAACTGATCAACAAGCTGCGCGAAGCGGGGCGCAGCGACATCAAGGTGATCGCGGGCGGCGTCATCCCGCCGCAGGACTATGATTATCTGCGCGACGCGGGGGTGCAGGGCATCTATGGCCCCGGCTCAAACGTCGTCGAATGCGCGGCCGATGTGCTGCGTCTGCTCGGCCACAATATGCCGCCGCTGGAGGATGCCGCATGACCGGACAGAAGCCCGAAACCCTGTCGGTTCACGCGGGGACCGCGCCCGACCCGACGACCAAGGCACGGATCACCCCGATCTATCAGACCGCCTCCTATGTGTTCGACGATGTCGATCATGCCGCGCGGCTGTTCAACCTTCAGGAGTTCGGGAATATCTATACCCGGATCATGAACCCGACGAATGGCGCGCTCGAAGGGAAGATCGCGGCGCTGGAGGGCGGGCAGGCGGCGCTTGCCGTCGCGTCGGGGCACGCGGCGCAGTTCCTGGCGTTCCATACGCTGATGGAGCCGGGCTGCGAGATCGTCGCGGCGCGCAAGCTCTACGGCGGGTCGCTCAACCAGCTCGGCCAGAGCTTTCGCAAGATGGCGTGGACGACGAACTTCGTCGATGCCGACGACGCGGGCCATGTCGCCGCCGCGATCAACGAGAACACGCGGGCGGTGTTTATCGAAAGCCTCGCCAATCCGGGCGGCGTGGTGCAGGATATCGAAGCGATCGCCAGGGTCGCGCATGACGCGGGCGTGCCGTTGATCGTCGACAATACGATGGCGACGCCGATCCTCTGCCGTCCGATCGAGCATGGTGCCGACATCGTCGTTCATTCGACGACCAAATTCCTCAACGGGCATGGCAACGCAATCGGCGGGGTGATCGTCGATGCGGGGTCGTTCGACTGGGCGAAGGGCGGCAAATATCCGACACTGAGCGAGCCCAACGCGTCTTACCACGGGCTGAAATTTACCGAGGCATTCGGCAATCTCGCTTTCATTCTCGCGGCGCGGACGCTCGGGCTGCGCGACCTTGGCCCCGCGCTCGCGCCAATGAACGCCTTCCTCGCGCTTACCGGCATGGAGACGCTCGCGCTCCGCATGGAACGGCATTGCAGCAATGCGATCGCGCTCGCCAAATGGCTTCAGGCGCATCCGGCGGTCAGCTGGGTCTCCTATGCGGGACTGCGCGACAGCCCCTATCACGAACTCGCGCATAAATATCTGGGCGGGCGCGGCGGATCGGTGTTCACCTTCGGCCTCAAGGGCGGCTACGACGCGGGCGTCAAGCTCGTCTCGTCGGTCAAGCTGTTCAGCCATCTTGCCAACCTTGGCGACACGCGCTCGCTGATCATCCACCCGGCGTCGACCACGCACAGCCAGCTTTCGGAAGAAGAGCTGCTGCTGTCCGGCGCCGGGCCCGACGTCGTGCGCGTGTCGGTGGGGATCGAGCATATCGACGACATCATCGCCGACCTGGCGCAGGCTCTGGAGACTATCGCATGACCGAGACCCGCAACGACTGGACCCGCGAGGAAATCGCCGAGCTGTTCGATCTGCCGTTCGACGAGCTGATGTGGGAGGCGCAGGGCGTTCACCGTCGTCACCATGCGCGCGGCGAGGTGCAGCTTTGCACCTTGCTGTCGATCAAGACGGGCGGCTGCGTCGAGGATTGCGGCTATTGCTCGCAGTCGAAGCATGCCGAGAGCGGCCTCAAGGCGACCAAGCTGATGGACGGGCGCGCGGTGCTGCAGGCGGCGGCGCAGGCGAAGGATGCGGGATCGAAGCGATTCTGCATGGGCGCGGCGTGGCGCAATCCCAAGGACCGCGACATGCCGGCGATCGTCGAGATGGTCGAGGGTGTGCGCGCGATGGGCATGGAAACCTGCATGACGCTGGGAATGCTGAGCAAGGAGCAGGCGCAGACGCTCGCGGTCGCGGGGCTCGACTATTACAACCACAATATCGACACTTCGCCGGAGAATTACGAGAATATCATCTCGACGCGGACGTTTCAGGACCGGCT
>JAEWIL010000033.1 GCA_023387085.1 Pseudomonadota bacterium
GCCATGCGCCGCCTATGCGTTTCCGGCTTCCCGGTCCCGAGCGTTCGCGCGCAGTGGCCGGGAAGCTTTTTTTATGGACGCGCGTCCATCGAATTGATGCGGCGACCTGCGGGGGCAGGGGCCGACGAAAGGAATGTCTATGCGCCGGGTTGTGGTGACGGGTTTGGGTTTGGTGACGCCGCTGGGCGCCGACGTGGAAACCACGTGGAAAAATCTGATCGCCGGCAAATCGGGCGCGGGCCCGATCACCCATTTCGACGCGTCGGACCAGAAATGCACGATCGCGTGCGAGGTGAAGGGCCCCGACCATGAATATGGCTTCGACCCCGGCAAGCGCGTCGACCACAAGGTCCAGCGCCAGGTCGATCCGTTCATCATTTTCGGTATCGATGCCGCCGGCCAGGCGCTCGAAGACGCCGGGCTGACCGAGCTGACCGAAGAGCAGAAGGTTCGCGCCGGTTGCTCGATCGGGTCGGGCATCGGCGGCCTGCCGGGCATCGAGAGCGAAAGCCTGTTGCTCGCCGAAAAGGGTCCCGGCCGCGTTTCGCCGCACTTTGTCCACGGCCGCCTGATCAACCTGATCTCGGGCCAGGTCAGCATCAAATATGGCCTGAAAGGTCCCAATCACGCGGTCGTCACCGCCTGCTCGACCGGTGCGCATTCGATCGGCGACGCGGCGCGGATGATCCGCGACGACGACGCCGACATCATGCTTGCGGGCGGCGCCGAGGCGACGATCTGCCCGATCGGCATCGCCGGCTTCGCACAGGCGCGCGCGCTCAACATGAGCTACAACGACCGCCCCGAACAGGCGAGTCGTCCCTATGACAAGGACCGCGACGGCTTTGTGATGGGCGAAGGCGCGGGCGTTGTCGTGCTCGAGGAATATGAGCATGCCAAGGCGCGCGGCGCCAAGATTTACGCCGAGGTGGTCGGCTACGGCCTGTCGGGCGACGCCTATCACGTCACCGCGCCCGATCCCGAGATGGACGGCGCGTATCGCTCGATGGCGGCGGCGCTCAAGAAGGCGGGGATGACCCCCGCCGACATCGACTATATCAACGCGCACGGCACGTCGACGATGGCCGACACGATCGAACTCGGCGCGGTGAAGCGGCTCTTCGGCGACGCGATGGCGAACGTGTCGATGAGCTCGACCAAGTCGGCGATCGGCCACCTGCTCGGCGGCGCGGGTGCGGTCGAGACGATCTTCTGCATCCTCGCGATCCGCGATCAGGTCGTCCCGCCGACGCTGAACCTCGACAATCCCGACGAAGGCACCGAAGGCGCCGACCTTGTCCCGAAGGTCGCGAAGAAGCGCAAGGTCCGCGCGGCGCTCAACAACAGCTTCGGCTTCGGCGGCACCAACGCCAGCCTGATCGTCAAGGCGGTAGACTGACCGTCGTGCGCTGGCTGCTTGCAGCCTTGCTGGCCCTGATGCTCGCCGCCTGTTCGGGCGGCGCGCCGCGCGATACGGTCGTGGTGATCCCGGCCGGAACCAGCGTGGCCAAGGCCAGCGAAATTCTTGAAAAATCGGGCGCGGTGTCGGCATCGAGTTTCCGCAACCAGGCGCGCTTCTTTGGATCGAGCGCCCCGATCAAGCCGGGCGAATACAAGATCGAGGCGGGGATGGGCGCGGGCGATATTCTGCGCCTGCTCCAGTCGGGCAAGACGATCCAGCGGCTGGTGATGATCCCCGAGGGCATGCCGTCGATCATGGTGTGGGAACGGCTGATGGCCGAAAAACGGCTGACCGGCTCGATCCCGGTCCCCGCCGAGGGCAGCATATTGCCCGACAGCTATGCCTTCACCACCGGCGAAAGCCGCGCCGCCGTCGTCAAGCGGATGCAGGCGGCGATGGACAAGGCCTTCGCCGAGCTTTGGGCCAAGCGCAGCCCGCGGACCGCGGCGAAGGACCGCAACGAGGCGATCACGCTCGCCTCGATCGTCGAGAAGGAAACCGGTGTGCCGTCGGAGCGTCGCACCGTCGCCGGCGTCTATACCAACCGGCTCGCGGTGGGGATGAAATTGCAGGCCGACCCGACGATCATCTATCCGATCACCAAGGGCAAGCCGCTCGGCCGCCGTATCCTGCGCTCGGAAATCGTCGCGGTGAACGATTATAACACCTATGCGATGATCGGCCTGCCCAAGGGGCCGATCGCCAATCCGGGCAAGGCATCGATCGCCGCGGTGCTCGACCCCGAAGCGAACGATTATCTCTATTTCGTCGCCAAGGGCGATGGCGGCCATATTTTCGCGCGCACGCTGGCCGAGCATAATGCCAATGTGCAGAAATGGTACCAGCTCCGCCGCGACAGGGGCGAGATGTAGCCAAGGCGGCGCAATCGGGGCCGCAGAAGAAGGGGAGACGCCATGCGCCGCTTTCCGGGATTTTCGATCGCGGTTTTCGCGCTTGCCGCCTGCATGAACGGCGGCGCGTCGGGGCAGGCGACCTCCGGCATACGCATCGACGACGGACCGACACTCGGCGCGCCGCGCGCGACGCATCAGCTGATCGCGACGGGGGAGGGGACATTGCTCGCGATCGGCGGATGCGTTCGCGCCGGCTGCGAAGCGGGACCTGAAAGCGCGACCGTCGACATCATCGACGCCGCGACGATGACGCGCACGGCGAGCAGTCATCTGCTCGCCGAACGGATCCAGCCGTCGGCTGCGCCGTTGCCCGACGGACGCGTGCTGGTGCTGGGCGGCTGGGTCGATGGCCGTGTGTCGGCGACCACCGAAATCTTCGACCCGGCAACCGGCAAATCGGCGGCCGGCCCGACGCTTGCCGCGCCGCGCAACGCGCCGACGGTCGCCCGGCTCGCCGACGGCAGGATTCTGATCGCCGGCGGCTATGACGGAAACGACGTGCGCGCCGACGCCGAAATCTTCGACCCCGCGACGGGGCGCCTTCATCCGGCGGGATCGCTCGGCACGGCGCGAAGCGGTGCGACCGGCACGCTGCTGACCGACGGCCGCGTTCTCGTCGGCGGCGGCGGCCGCCCCGACCGCGAGCCGCGCCGGGCGCTGGCGAGCGCGGAGATATTCGATCCGGCGACGATGCGCTTCCGGCCTGTCGGCGCGCTCGCCGCCGCGCGCTACAAACATGGCGCGGTCCGCCTCGCGAACGGCGACGTGCTGGTCGTCGGCGGGTCCGACGCGCGCGACTATGGCGGCAAGCTGCGGTCGGTCGAGCGCTTCGATGTGCGGACGGAGCGTTTCGTTCCGGCGGGGCGGCTCGCCAGTGCGCGCTTCAAGATCGCCGACGGCCTGCTGTTGCTCCCCGGCGACCGTGTGCTCGTCGCCGCGGGCGATGCGATGCCGGAGATATTCGACATCGCCAGCGGGACCGGCACCCGGCTCGATCATGATCTCGGCGGCCAGTGGAACTATATGACGGTGGCGCGCGCGAGCGCCGACACGGCGCTGCTCGCGGGAGGTTATCGCGAAGGGCGGATCGAGCCGACCGACCGCAGCTGGATCATCCACCTGCCCAAAACTGCCACGGGGGCATCGATATGACGAGAAACGCCAAACTCTTCCTGCACGGCGTTCCCGACAGCCCGGCGATCTGGCGGCCGCTGCTCGCGGCGCTCGACCTTGGCGATACGCCCGTCGCGGTGCCCGCGCTGCCGGGCTTCACCGGTCCGCTGCCTGCCGGCTTCACGCCGACGAAGGAGGCCTATGCGGACTGGGCCGTGGGCGAGGCCGCAGCCCTCGCCGCCGACCATGGACCCGTCGACATCGTCGGCCATGACTGGGGCGCGTTGATCGCCCAGCGCGCGGCGATGCTGCGCCCCGATCTTTTCCGCAGCTGGGCGGTATCGAATGCGGTGATCGATCCCGACTATCGCGGACACCGGATCGCGCGGATCTGGAACACGCCCGTCCTCGGCGAAATCTTCATGGCGCTGAGCAAGCCGGCGGCGCTTGCCAAAGGGCTCGCCGAGCAAGGGATGCCCGCCGACATCGCCACGGAAGAAGCCGCGCAATGGGCGAACAAGGACAAGCGCCGCGCGATCCTGAAACTTTATCGCTCGGCCAACGGCCTGAACTTCAGTGACGACTGGGCGCGCGACCTCGACCGGCTGCCCGCGAACGGCGCGCTGATCTGGGGCGAGGGCGACCCCTATGTCGAGCCGTCGGTCGCCGAGCGATTCGCTGCCGACAATGATGTGCCGCTGACATTCATCAGGGGCGCGGGGCATTGGGCGATCGCGGAACGTCCCGCGGAGGTGGCGGCGGCGCTGACGGCCTTCTGGAACAGCCTGTAACTACTCGATAATATTATTTCATCGGTTTGAACGATTATTGTGACCAGATAAATCGATTGGCGGGCGGGGCGGATTTCCGCCATCGCGGTTTCACGAGAAAGGGCGTCCCATGGACGACGGCACATCCCCCTCCCGATCGCCGCGTCCATCCCTTCTCGAGCCAACCGATCCGGGCTTTCCCCCTCCCGTCTGGATCTCTGGCGCCGCGCCCATCATTGTTACTGCAACGATGGGTGCGGCCGACCAGCGGCGGTTCGACCGGCTTCGCCGCGCGCATTTTCCGCCCGATCGCAATCACCTGCCGGCGCATATCACGCTCTTTCATCACCTCCCTCCGTCGTGCCGCGACGAACTCGACGGCCTCCTCCGTCAAATCTCCAACGATACGCCGCCGCCCGCGGCCCGGGTGCTGGCGCCCTATTCCTTGGGGAAGGGCGTTGCGTACCGGATCGAAAGCCCGCAGCTGCTGGCGGTCCGCGCCCGCATCGCCGACCGCTTCGGCGGCTTGCTCACCGCGCAGGACCGGGGAACGCCGCGACTGCATATCACGGTACAGAACAAGGTATCGCCAACGGCGGCGCGGGCGTTGCTGGCCGACCTGGCGCAAGGCTTTCAGCCGGGGCTGCTCACGATCGCGGGCCTTGCGGCCGATTATTATCGCGGTGGCCCGTGGGAGCGCATTTTCGCGCGTAATTTTCGGGGGCCGCGCACATGATATTGACCGCGGCCCGGAGCCTGCCTATAGGCGCGGCTCGCCCGAAGCGGCGACCCTTTGGGGCGGAGTAGCTCAGCCGGTTAGAGCAGCGGAATCATAATCCGCGTGTCGGGGGGTCGAGTCCCTCCTCCGCTACCAAGGCGTCTAAGTCATTGAAATAACTAGATATTTTATGCATCTGGTAGCTGCCACATTGGTAGCGTGATGAAAGATAACCCATTGAAATCGTGGGGATGAATTTCCGACTTCGGCTAAAATTTGCGATTCAATATCTGATTTTGGGGATGTCGTTTGCCCTACGCATAGGACAGCTGTGCGCCCGATCTAAGACGTAGCCGGCCACGTAGCGGGAAGCCCGTTAGCGGACATTTGTTGACGGCGGCAAATCGCTGCTACAACCAAATCTGTCTCGCTCATGCTGGCGCGAAGGAGCTTATCGAAGCCTTGCCCTTGACCCGGCCTTCGAGTTGCGCGGTCATAATGCTCTCGAACGCTGCGACTACCTTGGGTGGCATTTCCGGCAGCTCATGTTCGAATAGCAGCGCATCGTGCATGGGCAGCAAAATTGTAACATCCTCAATTTTGCTGACTTCTAAAAGCGCCTTTTTGAAAAAGAGCGAAGCTGTACCCTGAACCACTTGACTGACCGCGGAGCGCTGCTCTCTTCCTGTCAACTGCCCCTTCTCGTTGCGGGTATAATGGTTGACTTCCGACGTTGCGATGCGACCCTCACTCTTAAACGTTTCCCAAATCGATTTCTTCCATTCTTCGTATCTGGCGAACTGACGGAAAGCGCTCTTTGCATTTTCGCGACTGGCGCCGAGCGAGACCGCTGCGTCGATGAGGGCCTTCCTGCTCATGCCGTATGCATATGAGAGGAAGAGCTGTTTGGCTGCTTTTCGGTTATTCTCGAGGCCCAGGTGGGTGGAAGCGAACAGGTCATACATATCGCCCGAGCCATAAAGCGCTATCAGCTCTGGATCTTCCGACAAGGCGGCCATGATTCCAACTTCGTACTGATCAAAATCGACGTAACAAAGCTGGAAACCCGCCCGCGCTCCAATGATCGTTCGATACTTCTTGGGCAAGTTCTGCAGCGAAGGGCTCCGCAATTGGATACGGGACGTCCTCGATCCAAAGATATCGACGATAGGAGTTGGGCAACCGCTCGATAGAGAGAGAGTGATGATAACGTTTGCTTGGCGGCGTCAAATTCCTGAAGCGCAATAAGCTTGGAGCAAGCACGAGCTGCGTATGCAAACATGATCGCGAGGGGGGCGTTTCTTCCTGCGTTCAACGTCGATTCTCATAGTTCTGTGACCACGGCCAGCGATTCAACAGGATGAATTCGGGGGCGGAGGTTCGGAAGGGCTAGCCCCTGCTGCAAGGCGACCATAGCGCAACGCTTATTGCCAATATGTGCTTGGCTTGTAGCTGAGAGGCCCAGGCTAGATTCATATGTCTGCGAACTCGAGGGTCCGCTTTCTTCTTGGCCGCCTGCCAAAGCTGCCAGTCCGCTACCGGCCAGAGGCGGCGGGCCGGAAACTACCGACCCGCCAGCCGTATCAATCGAACTTTACGAGATTGAGCGCGGGAAGCGGTCCGCCCGGGAACTGGACCAGCCGTCCGCCGATTGCGAGCGAGCCGAGATCGATCCCGGCAAAGCCGATCCGGTCGATCAGCGCGCCTATCTCTGCCTTGGCGGCGGCATCGTCGCCCGAATAGAAGAGCACGCGCCTGCCGCCTTCGCTCGCCGGGTCGCCGGAAAGCTGGTGAGGATGGAGGTGGTTGAACGCTTTCACCACCCGCAGCCCGGAACCATCTCTGCGAAGACTTCCGAAGAGACGCGCCCGCCGAGATCGAAGGGCTTGAAGAGCGGTGGCTCGATCGGATTGTTCGTATCGACGACGATACGGCCGGCGAAGTCAGGCAGACCGCCCAGCGCCGCCGGCAACTTCGACCAGTTCACCGCGACAATGACGATATCCTGCGCGGCGGCATCCTCGCGCGAACCGGCCGCGATGCCGGATCCTATCGCTGCGACGACGTCGGCCAGGGTTTCGGGTCCGCGGCTGTTTGCAAGCGTGGCGGGGATGCCGTGCTTCGCGAGTGCGGCGGCGATGGCGCGGCCGATGTGTCCGGCGCCGATGATTCCAATAGTGGACATGATGAAGTTCCTTTCGCGTTTGAAGGTCAGGCGGTGAGGCCACCGTCAACGACGATGTCGGCGCCGGTGACGAAGGCGGCATCCTCGCTGGCAAGGAAGGCGACAACGCTCGCGATCTCGCGGGGCTCGCCGTAGCGGCCGACCGCGATGCCGGGGCCGACGATTGCGGCGATCGGCCCGTCTGCCGGGTTCAGGTCGGTGTCGGTCGGACCGGGATGCACCGTGTTGACGGTGATGCCCTTGGGACCGAGGTCGCGTGCGAGACTGCGATTGAAGCCCGTGATCGCGCCCTTGGTCAGCGTATAGACCGATGCGGTCGGAAAGGCCGCATAACGCGTCATCGAAGAGCCGATGTGGATGATACGCCCGCCCGCCTTCATACGGCGCGCGGCTTCCTGCGTCGCGACGAACACCCCGGTGACGTTGACGGCGAGCATCCGCTCGTAATCCTCGAAGCGCATATCCTCGATCGGGGTGTTGACCGAGCCGCCGGCATTGTTGACGAGGATATCGATCCCGCCAAGCTCTTCGACGGTGCGGACGACCGCTGCCCGGACGGCATCGGGATTTCCGGCGTCGGCCGCGATGGCGATGGCCTTGCCGCCGGCCGCTTCGATCTCCGCGACCACTTCGGCTGCGTGATCGGGCGAGGCGCTATAGGTTATGGCCACCGCAGCGCCATCGGCGGCGAGGCGGCGGGCGATGGCGGCTCCGATCGAGCGCGAACCGCCGGTGACGAGGGCGACCTTGCCCGCAAGTTTCTGGTTGATGTCATTCATGATCTTCACTCCTGCTTGGTTGGTGAAGCGAAGATGGCGGGTTTCTTTCCGCTCGATTAGTCGGTAATAATTTGTCAGATATTCAATGATTGGTTGAAAATGGAAACGCTCGCAAACCTTGAATCCTTCGTCCGCAGCGCGGACCTGGGAAGCTTCTCCGAGGCCGCGCGACGGCTCGGGCTGACGCCGGCCGCGGTCAGCCGCAATGTCGCGATGCTCGAGCGCAACCTCGGCGTGCGGCTCTTCCACCGGTCGACGCGCAGTCTGACGCTGACCGAAGCGGGAGAAGCGTTCCGATTTGCTATTTCCGGAAGCCTCGAAGATATTCAGGCCGCGATCGCCGGGGTCGCATCCGACAGCGGCGACCCGGCGGGCGTGCTGAAGGTCAGCATGGCGCCGACCTTTGGTGTCATGCATCTGATGCCGATGCTGCCGGCCTTCCTCGCGCGCTATCCGCGGGTCCGGCCCGAATGGCATTTCGAGAACCGCGCCGTCGATCTTGTCGCCGAGGGCTATGACGCCGCGATCGGTGGCGGGTTCGACCTGTCGCCGGGAATCGTGGCGCGGACTTTGGCGCCTGTGCACGTCGTCGCCGTTGCATCGCCCGCCTATATGGCTGGCCGCGTACCGCCCGCCGAGCCTTCTTCGCTGGTGGAGTTCGACGGCATCGTGATGCGCTCCTTGCAGTCGGGCCGCATCCGGCACTGGACGATGCGCGATGCGGCGGGCGCCGAGAGCGCGGCGACGCTGCGGGAGGATATCATCGTCAACGATCCGGCGGCGATGCGCGAGGCCGCGCGGCTGGGGCTGGGCGTTGCGCTGCTGGCGATCCCCGATGTGCTCCCCGAGCTGGAGAGCGGTGCGCTCGTGCGCCTCGTTCCACGCTGGTATGCGGACGCGGGTGCGATCTCCGTCTATTACGCATCGCGTACCCTGCTGCCCGGCAAGACTCGGGCATTCGTCGATTGGGTCGCCGAGGTCTTCAAGCGTGACCGCCTCGCTGAGCGGTTTGCGGGCAGCCTTGGAGCGTAGCATCCATTTCGGAACGTCCGCTTATTATGTAATCCTAATGTAAAGCGGCCAGACCGAAATCGGCCAGAACTGTTCAGCGAGTGCCCGGAATTCCGGCGAGTTCGGCGGGCGTGACGACAGGCTCTTTCCGATCTTTGCGTTCCGAATAGCGGTCAACGAGCTGGTCGGCATGCCCGCGCGTCAGCACGGTGAAACGCACCAGCTCCTCGGCGACATCGACGATCCTGTCATAGTAGCTCGATGGCAGCATGCGCCCGGCTTCGTCGAACTCCTGATAGGCCTTAGCGACGCTTGACTGGTTGGGGATGGTGATCATCCGCATCCAGCGGCCGAGGATACGCAGCGTGTTGACGCTATTGAACGATTGCGATCCCGCCGAGACCTGCATTACCGCGAGTGTTCGGCCCTGCGTGGGGCGCAGCCCCTTGTAGGCAAGGGGGAGATGGTCGATCTGTGCCTTCATGATGCCTGTGATCTGACCGTGGCGTTCTGGGCTGCACCAGACCTGGCCTTCGGACCAGAGCGAATGCTGGCGAAGTTCCTCCACGGCAGGATGGTCGTCATCGGCAATCAGGTCGGGCAGGGGAAGCTCGGACGGATCGAATATGCGCGTCTCGCAGCCGAAGAGCTGGAGCAGGCGCGCTGTCTCTTCGACGACGAGCCGCGAATAGGAGCGCTCGCGCAAGCTGCCGTAGAGCAGCAGGATGCGCGGTGCGGGGTCGAGCGGTCCGAGGCCGAGCGCGGGCTGCGCGCGAAGATATTCGGGGCTGAGCGCCGGGAAATGTTCCGGGTCGGAGAGTGTCCGGAGGCGGCTGTGGGTCTGTTCTGTCATGATACTTTTGCTTGTGAAGGTGTGGTGGCCGGGAACCAGCGGCGTCCGAGGCGGAAGGCGACGCCGACGAGCAGGATGAGGACGGGCACTTCGACCAGCGGGCCGATGACGGCGGCGAAGGCGACCGGCGAGGCCAGGCCGAAGGCGGCGATGGCGACGGCTATCGCGAGCTCGAAGTTATTGCCCGCCGCGGTGAAGGCCACCGCAGTCGTGCGCGGATAGTCCGCCTCGATGAGTTTGCCCATCCAGAAGCTGATGAGGAATTGCACGACGAAGTAGATGGTAAGCGGGATTGCGATCCGGACGACGTCGCCGGGAATAGTGAGGATCTCGCTGCCCTTGAGGCTGAACATCGCAACGATCGTGAACAGCAGCGCAACGAGCGTAATCGGACCGATCTTGGGCAGGAAGCGGGTTTCGTACCACTCGTCACCCTTGGCCTTCGCGAGGAAGCGGCGCGTGAGATATCCTGCGAGAAAGGGGATGCCGAGGTAGATGAGCACGGCCTCGGCGATGGTCCAGAAGCTCACGTCGATCACGCTGCCTTCGAGGCCGAACAGCGGCGGCAGGATAGTCAGGAAGAACCAAGCGTAGATGCTGAAGAAGAGGATCTGGAAGATCGAGTTGAAGGCGACGAGCGCCGCGACATATTGATTGTCGCCCTTCGCGAGTTGGTTCCAGACGATGACCATCGCGATGCAGCGGGCGAGACCGATCAGGATGAGGCCGGTCATATATTCGGGCTTGTCTGGCAGGAAGAAGACCGCCAGCGCGAACATCAGAACCGGCCCGATGATCCAGTTCTGGATCAGCGAAATGGCAAGGACACGCTTGTCTTCGAAAACGCGCGGGAGCTCGCCGTAACGCACGCGCGCCAAAGGCGGATACATCATCAGGATCAGCCCGATGGCGATCGGGATATTCGTGGTGCCGACCGACATCGCATCGACCGCGGCGGGAAGGTCCTTGAAGAGCGATCCCAGGAGGACGCCGAGCGCCATCGCAAGAAATATCCAGAGCGTCAGATAGCGGTCGAGGAACGACAGGCGTTCGACCTTTGCGACAGTCGTGATGCTGTCCTCAGGCACGGACGCGGTTACTGTTGGCGTCGACGACTTGCTCGCCATCTTCCTTGGCAAAGGCACCGAGTTGCCGTGCGGGCAGGATGTCGAGCACGGCTTCGGACGGGCGGCAGAGCCTGACCCCGAGCGGTGACACGACGAGCGGGCGGTTGATGAGGATCGGATGCTCCATCATCGCATCGATCAGGGTGTCATTGCTCAGGCTCTCGTCTCCGAGGCCGAGGTCCGCGTAAGGCGTGCCCTTCTCACGGAGCAATTCGCGGGGAGTAATTCCGGCCCGGTCGATCAGTTGTTGGAGCATCGCACGAGACGGCGGCGTTTTCACATATTCGACGATATGCGGTTCGATACCCGCATTTCGTATCAGTGCGAGCGTGTTGCGCGACGTGCCGCAGTTGGGATTGTGGTAGATGACGATGTCGGTCACGGGGCTGGCTCCTTCAGCAGCAGGTGAGTTCGGCGAGCAGCGGCTCGCATAGCTCGGGGCGGCCTTGGCAACAGTCCTTCGCAAGGAAGAGCATCAGATCCCGGAGCGTGTCGATATCGGCTCGCTGTATCTGCTGCCGGCCTTGCTTCTCTGATTTTACGAGACCGGCTTTGGCAAGCACAGCGAGATGCGTTGAGAAGGTGCTCTGCGTCAGCCCCGATGCGTCAACAAGTTCGCCGGTCGAAAGGCCGTCGGGTTCATGCCGGACGAGCAAGCGAAAGGCATCGAGACGAGTGGGGTGGGCTAGCGCGGCGAGGGCGGGCAGGGCAGAATCCATGTTCATGCATCGGAATTATCCGATGCAATTCGGTTCGTCAAATCTTATCGGAAATACCCGATGGATAATTTGAGCGTCTGCTTGTTCGTTCCGGCGCCCAGAAGCGGACAGTCTCCAATCGGCCAACAAGTTCTATTCAAATCTCGATGCGAAGTAGGCCAGCACCTCGTTTCGGAATTCCAGCGTCAGCCGTGAAGGACGTGAGACATTCGATACGGCGAAGGCATATTCGTGCATGATCGGTGGGTCGAACGGGCGCGTCACCAGCGGGGCGTGAAGATAGGGTTTCACAAGGAGTTCGTTCAATATCGCCATTCCGTTGCCGCGTGCGGCGAGCGCGCAGGCCGAGCCGTGGGTGTGCGTTTCGATCGCAACCACGGGGCGGAGGCCGAAAGCAGCGAAGGCGGTATCCACCTGCGTCCGCCAGTGGCGCCCCGCGCCGAGCAGGATCAACGGGTGTTGGCCGACGTCGGCGGGCGTGATTGTGTCGCGTCCCGCCAACGGGTGATCGTGGCGCATCACGCACACCGATCCGCTCGAAACGATCTGCTCGATCGCAAGGTCGCTTTCGTCGGTGGGCAATTTGACGAAGCCGCAATCGACATAGCGCATTGCGATCATCGATCGCGCGGTTTCGACGCTGCGCGAGTCGATGCTGAATTCAACCCCGGGAAAGCGCTCGCGAAAGCGCGACACGATGTCGGGAAGTATACCCTCGGCAAAGCTTGGCGGGGCGACGATCCTGACCGTACCCGCCGAATAGCCCGCGATGTCGCGCACGAGGCTGTTGAACCGGTCGAGACTGGCAAGCGAGAGTTCGACCTCCTGTATCAGCTTGATGCCGTCGGCGGTAGGAACCAGCTTGCCGCGATCGCGATAGAAAAGGTCGAAGCCGACCTGTGCTTCGAGCCCAGCGACCAGGCGGCTGACCGCGGGCTGCGACAGCGACAATTGCTTACCCGCCGCAGTCGCCGACCCGGTGCGCATGATCTCTGCAAACACCCGCAGCGCTCGAAAGCTGACATCCTTATCGGGCTCGACACCAGCCGGGGCGAGCGGTTTGCGCATCGTCAGTCGGTCCCGGCGGCAAAGACCGGCAGCAGGATGCGCGAGGCGTGATCGGCGCCGAGATGGATATTGTTCACTGCGGTGACCGGAGCAAGGCCCTCGACCCGCCAGTCGGTTCCTGGGTTGATGTCGAAATGGGGAAAATTGCTGCCCGCAATTTCGATACGGATACGATGGCCTGCCGCAAAACGGTTGCTCATTGGAAAAGAAGCGATCTGCACGCGATAAACCTTTCCGGGTTCCATAACCTCGGGTGCCTCGAAGGAATCGCGAAAGCGCATCCTCAAAAGTCCGTGCGCGATGTTGAGCGCATAACCCTTCGGATAGTCGCCGCTTGCCGGATAAACATCAACGATTTTGATCATGACGTCGGTGTCGACCGCCGTCGAGCTGACGAAAAGATCGGCGATCGCCTGTCCCGTGAGTTCGACTTCGCTGCCCAGCGGATCGGTTTCGAAGATCAACACGTCGTTTCGGTCGGCAAGCGCTGGCCAAGGTTCGCGCGATCCAAAGAAATCGGGCCCTTCGCGCTGGTCGAACCCGCCTGCCTCCATCACTGGCGCCCCGGACGCGATTGCGCCGCCGATCGTCGGGACCGGATGATAGGGATCATGTACGAAGCGCGCCGTTCCGGCCTCGACCGGCGCTTCCTCGCGCAAGCCGCCGCCCGGATAGAGGTGGAAGGGGGTCATGCGCATCCTTGGCGGCGGCCAAGCTGTAGCGCTGCGCCAGCGCCCGCCATGGTCGAGCCGACCGCTCGGCAGGCGCGTCCCCGTGCCGCCGCCCATCGTGAAGAAATAGACGGGATCAGGCAAAGGATCATCTGCGTCACCCTTCAAATGGCGGTCGAACCACGCCTTTCGCAGTGAAATATAGTCACCGAATTGATGGTCGAAGGTGGATTGCGGGCCGAAGTCGGCATCGCCTGAATAGGTGAGCGAGCGTTTGCCGTGGGTCCACGGCCCCAGAATAAGTTTCACGGGGCCGGCCTTGCGGTCCGACAGGCCGGTGAAATTCTCGATCGCGGTCAGTGCATAGGGGTCGTACCAACTCGACATATGCACCATCGGCACATCGGCGAACTCGTCATACCAGCCCCGCGCGAAGAGGCCGCGTTGCTTCCAGAAATCACCGAACCGGTCTTCGCGCCATTGTTCGAGGATGAAGTCCTCATATTCGGGCGCGGCGCTGATCGGCGAATGCCCCGGCCGCCATTTCTCGACCCCGATCCAGTCGCGAATATCGGACGCCTCCAGGGCCGCTCGCCGGGCTGGATCGGCGACGGTTTCGGGCGCGAGCAGCGCGTGCTTCTGCGCCCAGGTCAACTGCTTGAGCTCATAGGCGCCGCCTTGCCGGATGCCGCTGTGATAGGCACTTGAAAAGCCGCCCGAGTCGAGGAACATTGCGGCGAGGCCGGGCGGATCGAGCGTGGCGACCGCGGCCTGCACATGCGCGCCATAAGAGAGGCCGAGCGTTCCAATGCGGCCGTTGCACCACGGTTGCGCCATGATCCATGCGATCGTGTCGGCGCCGTCCTCCGCCTCCGACAGATATTTGCGGAACGTGCCCTCTGACGCGTAACGCCCGCGGCAATCCTGCAGGACGAACGCATAGCCATGTGCGGCAAAGATGCGCGCAATCTCGGGCTTCGAACGGGGGACTTCGTCGGCAACCGAAAAGTCCGCATGATTGGTGCCGCGCTTGTCATAGGGTGTGCGTTCGAGAAGCACCGGCAACGCCGACGCATCGGGCGGAAGATAGATGTCGGTCGCCAGACGCACGCCGTCGCGCATGGGCACCATGGCGTTCGAAATGAGCGTGACAGTCATCGCCGGGGTCATCGCGCGGGCATGGCATAGATCGAGGGAGCGCCCGGCCCTGCCGGGAGCTCGAAACCCGTCCACAGACCCACGAGGCACAGCCCGGTCAGCCCGATCGCGATCGAAAAGGGCAGCATCAGCGCAATCAGCGATCCGACCCCGAAATCCTGCCGCCAACGCTGCGCGAGGACGAGGACGAGGACGAAGTTGGACGCGACCGGGGTGACAATGTTGAAGATCGAGTCGCCCATCCGGTACGCTGCGGTCGTCATTTCGGGCGACACGCCGAGCAGCATCAGCATCGGCACGACGATCGGCGCCATCGCGCTCCACTTTGCCGACGCCGAGCCGATGACGAGATCGAAGACCGACGACATCAGCAGCAGCAGGATCAGCATCACCGGCGTCGCGAGTTGCTGGGCGCGCAGCCAGTCGGCTCCGTTGATCGCCATGACGGGGCCAAGGTTCGACCAGGCGAACATCGCGATGAAATGCGCGGCGAAGAAGGATATGACCAGAAAGGGCGTCATCGTGGCGAGGCCCTCGGTCATCATCTTGACGACGTCGCGGTGCGACGAAACCGTGCCGACCGCAGCACCATAGACCCAGCCGCAGACCAGAAACAGCAGCATGAAGCCCGCGACGAGCGAGGCGTAGAAGGGTTCGAGCCGTGCGGGACCGGCCGCCTTGGCATCGACAAGGGGCGTATAGCCCGGCCACAGCGTGAGGGCGGCAAAGAGGAGCGCGATCAGGGCGGCGGCGATGCCGGCGCGGCGCAGCCCATTGCGCTGGCTGGCCTCGTCGGCGTGATCGTCGATTTCGCCCTCGGGCGGCGTCCCGATCCATACACCGAGCCGTGGTTCGACGATGCGGTCGTTCACGAACCAGGTGATCGGAACCAGGATCAGACCGAGCGCGGCGGTAAAATACCAGTTGCCGAGCGGGTTGAGCATATGATTGGAGACAAGCAACTGCGTGGCGGACTTGGTGATGCCGAGCATCAGCACGTCGAATTGCCCCGGGAGCAGATTGGCGGCAAACGCCCCCGAAATGCCTGCATAGGCGATCGCAATCCCTGCCATCGGGTGCCGCCCGGCTGCTGCGAAGATGATCGCCGACAGCGGAATCAGCACCACATAGGCGGCGTCGGCCGCCTGATGCGACAGCAGGCCGATGAGGAAGATGGCGGGGCTTAGGAACCTGTTCGATACCCCGCGCATCGCGCGCGTCATCAGCGCGGTGAACAATCCCGATCGCTCGGCGACGGCGGCGCCCAGCATCACCACAAGGATCAGCCCCAGCGGCGGGAAGTTCGCCATCGTATCGGGCATGGCGGTCAGCAGCTTGCCGACATTCTCTGCCGACAGCAGGCTTTTTGCGGTCAGCGTTTCGCCGCTCACCGGATTGACGGCGCTCCAGCCCGACAGCGCGGCCGCGACCGACACCGCCACCAGCAGCGCGATCAGGCCGAGAAAGATGAACACCGGGTCGGGCAGCGCGTTGCCCAGACGCTCGATCCGGTCGAGCCATTTTTTCGTCTTGCCTGACATCGTCGG
>JAEWIL010000166.1 GCA_023387085.1 Pseudomonadota bacterium
CCCCCCCAATCTAAAACCGCCGCGGCGCCCCGCGGGGGCCCCCCATGCCTCGCGGCAACCGGCGTTTAGCCGACGATTTCTTCGGGCTTGAAGAAATAGGCGATCTCGATCGCGGCGTTTTCGTCGCTGTCGCTGCCGTGGACCGTGTTCGCTTCGATGCTTTCGGCCAGCTCGGCGCGGATCGTGCCGGGCGCCGCATCCTTCGGGTTGGTAGCGCCCATGATGTCGCGGTTGCGCTGCATCGCATTCTCGCCTTCGAGAACCTGAACAACGACAGGCCCCGAGGTCATGAATTCGACGAGTTCGCCGAAGAAGGGGCGCTCCTTGTGGACCGCGTAAAAGCCCTCGGCCTGTTCCTTGGTCATGTGGATGCGCTTCGAGGCGACAACGCGAAGACCGGCATCTTCCAGCATCTTGGTGACGGCACCGGTGATATTGCGACGCGTCGCGTCGGGCTTGATGATCGAAAAGGTGCGGGTGACCGCCATGGGAAAGCTCCTGCGTTGGTATTTTCTGTAATGCGCGCGCCTCTAGCGGCGCTTTTGCCATCCCGCAAGGACGCAGGTGCCGACGCCGGTCAGCCGCCCGATCCATAGGTTATCGCGCCTTCCACCATATCGCCGTTCTGCGTTGCGGTGACCTGCATCGTCGTCTTTTCGTCACCCGGCTTTTCCGCGCCGATAATGATCGTGTCACCCGCGTTCATTTCGGATTTCACCTTCAGCCCCGCCGCCTCGATCTGCGTGCGATAATGCGCGACGACATCCGCGGCTTTCGCCTTCACCTCGAAGCTGGCGAGGCCGCCCTGTTTGCCGTCCGATGTGCCCGTGAAGCCGCCGGTCATCTGCGAACCGGGATAGGGCGTCAGGCCCGCCGGCAGTTTTGCGCCCGTCCCGAATTTGACCTCGCCATCTTCGGTCTTGATCGAGACATTGCCCTCTTCGCCATCCTTCCCGCCGCTGACCTTATATTCGGCGGTCTTGCCCGTGGCGGGATCGGTATAGGTGCCGCTCGCAATCTCGGTTTCCGATTTCTGACCACATCCCGCGACAAGCAGCATCACAGCAAGCGCGGCGGGGAAGGACAGATTTTTGCGTGTCGTCATGATCGGACTCCTGACCGGGAAGAGAAGCCCCGTCTATGCAGCGACGCCAGCCCGCCCGTCCGTGACGCTCGTCACAGCCGGATCAGGATGCGATTTCCGACCAGCGGCCGCGATCGTCCTGCCGCCAGAAATGACGCTCTGCACCGTCAGCCTTGGCAAGCGAACGCCAAGCGGCGCGGGCATCGTCGATCCGGTCGTTGCCGAAGAGCAGGAAGGCGCGATCGAAGCCCAACGCGTCCGCGCGCCATTCGCCATCGGCAAGCGCGACGTGCGATGCGCCATTGGGCGGCGCGGGGTGGAGAGTGCCCGACAGCAGGATCGGCTCGATTTGCTCGTCGGGCGACCCCGCGTTGCCGTGCGGCAGGAAGCTTGCGGGTTGCAGCGTCCACAGCGCCTCGTCGATCTGCTGGCGTTGCATTGCCGAGGCGGCGACCACCAGCAAGCGGTCGCCATTGCCCAGAATCCGCGCCGCAATGGCCGGAAGCACCCGCTCCACGGGGTCGCGCGTCAGCTGGTAGAAATCGACGCGCGCCACGCCCGATACCGTCATCGCGCGCGAAGCGAGGCAATCTCCAGCCCGCAACCTTGATCGAGACCGGGCTCGGGAGATTGCCGCGTCGCTTCGCTCCTCGCCATGACGAACATCGGAAGATCAGCCCTCGTGGTTGTCGGCGATATACCGGTCGAGCAGCCGCACGCCGTAACCCGTCGCACCCTTGCCATAGACGGGGCCGTCCTTGTCGGCCCACGCCATGCCCGCAATGTCGAGGTGCGCCCATGCGACGCCTTCGTCGACATAGCGTTTGAGAAATTGCGCCGCGGTGATCGAGCCACCTTCGCGCGGACCGATATTCTTCATGTCGGCGATCGGGCTGTCGATCAGCTTGTCATAGGCAGGCGAAAGCGGGAAGCGCCACAGCTTGTTACCGCTCGCCTCGCCGGCGTCGAGAAGCTTTGCCGCGAGCTCGTCGTCGTTCGCGAACATCCCCGCATATTCGTGGCCGAGCGAGATCACCATCGCGCCGGTCAGGGTCGCGAGATCGACGATGACCTTCGGATCATAGGCCTTTTGCGCCCAGCTGATCGCATCGCAAAGCACGAGGCGTCCCTCGGCGTCGGTGTTGAGCACCTCGACCGTCTGTCCCGACATGGTGGTGACGATGTCGCCGGGACGCATCGCATTGCCGTCGGGCATATTCTCGACCAGGCCGACCACGCCGACGACATTCGCCTTCGCCCGGCGCCCTGCGATCGCCTTGATCGCGCCCGCGACGGCGCCGGCACCGCCCATGTCCCACTTCATCATGTCCATGCCCGGTCCGGGCTTCAGGCTGATGCCGCCGGTGTCGAAGGTGACGCCCTTGCCGATGAACACGACCGGCGCATCGCCTTCCTTGCCGCCGTTCCAGCGCATCGCCAACAGGCGCGGCGGCCGCGTCGAGCCCTGCGCGACGCCGAGCAACGCGCCCATGCCAAGCGCCTTCATCTGGCGCTCGTCGAGGACCTCGATCTCGACGCCGAGATCGGTCAGGTGCTGGCATCGTTCGACGAAGCTTTCGGGATAGAGGATGTTCGGCGGCTCGGCGACGAGCGTCTGGGTCAGCGCGACGCCGTCGGCGACCGCCGAATAGGTGCCCCACCGGCCCGAAAGATCGCCGGCGGGCGACGCGATGACGATGGTCTTCAGGCTGGGTTTCGCGTTGTCGGCCAGACGCGTACGATAGGTGTCGATCCGCCAGTTACGGAGTCGCGCGCCCATGGCGAAGGCCAGAACGTCATCCTCGTCGCTCTGTCCCGCGCTCGCGAAATCGACATGGACTGTTGCGACGCCGCTCGTCTGCAGCTTGGCGGTCAGCGCCGCGCCCGCGCGCTCGAGATCGTGCGTCGTGCCCTCGCCGATCCCGACGAGAAGCAACCGCTTCGCCTGGTCGCCGTCGATCGCCGCGGTCTCGGCTATCGCGCCCGCCGCACCCTCGAACCGGGCCTGCGCCGCCGCCGCGCCGAGCAACGCGCCGAGCTTCGCGGCCTCGCCCTTGCGAACCGGAAACGCGACGACGTCGGCAGACGCATCGATTTGCGCGACAAACTGGATGTCCATGCCTTAACTTTCTTATGCGATGATTGATTGGAACGTGCCGGAC